>JAITJJ010000140.1 GCA_031278965.1 Deferribacteraceae bacterium | reverse complement strand
CATCCCCTTTGTCCTCACGCTTTTTGAGGTTTGCCTTATACTGTTCGTACGACACAGACGTTACAGTAGGCGTAGTTTGACTTAGCTGCATAAAAAACTCCTTTGCATACTATATTTATTTTATAGCATCACGCGATGCCATAAACTTTTACGCGTAGATCCCTTCCTTCTCCCTCTCAACTCCCTCTTCTTTCAACTCTATATTATCCGCCCGCACATTCTCTCTGTTTGCACGGCTTTCCCTGCGACTCCCGCTTTTTTCTCCGGCATCTTTGGTAAAAGAGTCGTGAAAGGCAAAATCCATATTGTCAATGGTTATCCCTTTTTCAGCTAACTGCCTCGTTATGGCATCCGCATTGGCGGCTAAGAAATTCTTTGATTCCATAGAATTTGCAAGGATTTTGGCGTCCAATCTCCCGTTAATCTCGGTAAGTTGAATCTCAAGCCTTCCCAAATGCTCGGGCACAAGGCGGACGGTCAGTTTATTCACTCCCCCCTCCCCCGCTTGCTGAACAAGTTTTGCAAACTTTACAGCGTCTTTTGGGGATTGCCATTCAAGAGTTTTTCCCGCTGCGGCGGGTTTGGGCGTAAGTTTGCCGTCGGTTTTTGAGACCGCATCAGGGTCGCTTCCGCTTTTTATGGAAGTTTCACTCTCTCTCCCGCCTGTTTCCGTTTTAGTTGCAAGCTCTTTTGCAGAACTTTTATCTGCAGCTTTCTGCGAGGGATTAAATTCTTCCATTTCCTTCTTTGCCGTCTTATCGCTTGTTTCCTCTGCCGAAACGGTTGTTTCCTCATCGGTATCGGGCATAGCGGTTGCGGCTATATTGCTTCGCGGGGCGGGTTTTAGGTTCTCCGTGCTTATACTCTTTGCGTTATCTTTTTTTGCGGCTTCCCTTTCGGAAAGAGTACTCTGCCCTGTATCCGCCGCCTTTTCTGCGGTTTCGCCTGTCTTGACTTCTTTATCAATAGCCGCCCCGCCGTTCTTTGCGGCTTCACCCTTTATAATCTCCGCTCCGATAAGGGATTTGCTCTTAAAAAGCTCCTCCGCACGAATATCTTTTGGGACTTCGGAGGCAAGAAGGTTTTTTAAAGGGCTCTCCCCGCTTTTCGCGGTTCTCTCCGCACCTTCTGTTAAAGAGGGTTTGAGAACTTCCGTTTTTTCAACCTGGACGGAATAATTAATTTTCTCTGTGGCTTTCGCTCGTTCTCCCTTTAACCCTCTAACTTCAGTACTCCTCTCGCCTTCCTCTTTAGCGTCCGCCGCAACAGCGGCATTTGCAGGTTTGATTTCCCGCGCTGAGCCCTTAAACGCACCGTCCGCTAATTCGCCTCCCGGCGGAACCTCAAGGAGATCATCAAGAGAAATTCCCTCGCTTTCCTCAATATAATTTCCGTCCGCGCTTTTATTTTCAGGTTCATCTTCGGTATCTGCTTTAAGCCAGCCTAATATCTCTTTTGCTTTTCCAAGCACCTCTTTATAATGGTTTATAAACTCCTCAGAGCAGGGATTTTTAAAGGAATTCTCCGACTCGCCCGTCAAAACAACGGATGGAGGAAGTATGAACCTGTCTCCTATGGATAGTGTGGAGGCAGTTTTTGGTTCGCTGCCTTCATTTGAGAGCCGCTCCCCGTTTTCAGCAGAAATGGCGGCGGCGGATATCCCCGCCGTATTCAGAATTGTCAAAATCTCCGAAGTAGATGACGATTCAGCCATAATAGGCGGTTTTAAACCTTCAATTCCGTTTATGCCGAGTATCGGGAGAGAAGAGGAATTTTTTTCCTCTGAAGATAAAATTTCCGAAATTTCAATCCCTTCCGCTAAAAGTAACGATTTCACCGTATTTTGCAGGGAGATAGCGGCATTCTCTTCCGATTTTTCAGAGGGAGGCTGCGCCTTTTCTTCCCCAAGTTGAGAGAGAGCGTCTTTAAGCATGATTAAAAACTCCTCTCTCCCCGCTGCTTCCACAGTAGCAGGTATTAACCCTATGGAAGCAGTATTTGCGGCGCTTTGCGGAAATAAAAACAAACCCGCCAAAGCCGTTTCGTTATCGTTCATTCTTCATTCTCCGTTAAGGGGTATAGAAAGAAATGTGCCAAAAAAATCTCCTAAAGGGGGCGGCTTTCCCCGCTTTTGCCCTGCTGTTTGGAAAATGGGGCGCTCTTCTTGAATCTGCTTAATTTAAGCTCGCTTTCTCTGCCGCATAAAAATTGGCGGCCGCCGTTCCGCCCGTTATATGGCTTGTATTATCAACGTCTGCCCCAGACTATGATTGCTTTTTGCAAAAATTCATCTATAATCCACAAAAATCTTTAGCTATTTAGGGAATCTATGACAGGTAATGACATAAGACGGGCATTTTTAAGGTATTTTGAAGAGCGCGCTCATACGGTGGTTTCATCTTCCTCCCTTGTGCCGCAGGATGACCCCACCCTCCTCTTTGCCAATGCGGGTATGAACCAATTTAAGGACACCTTTTTGGGGAAAGCGGAACGTTCATATTCCCGCGCGGCTAGCTGCCAGAAGGTGGTTAGGGCAGGGGGGAAGCATAACGATCTGGAAAATGTGGGGCGTACTTCCCGCCATCACACATTCTTTGAGATGTTGGGGAACTTCTCTTTTGGGGATTACTTCAAAAAAGAGGCTATCCGTTTTGCTTGGAACTTTCTCACGGAAGAATTGAAACTCCCCGCGGACAAGCTCTTTGTTTCCATATATAAAGATGATGATGAAGCCTTTGCCCTCTGGAAAAGGATGGGGCTTTCTGATGATAAGATATTCCGGCGGGATGAGAAAGATAATTTTTGGCAGATGGGGGAGACAGGTCCATGCGGACCATGCAGTGAAATCCATATTGATCAGGGTCCGGGCACTGGCTGCGGGAGACCGGATTGCAATCCCGATTGTGATTGCGACCGCCATCTGGAGCTTTGGAACCTTGTTTTTATGCAGTTCAACCGCGATGCAGACGGGGTTCTTCACAGACTCCCCAAACCGAGCATAGATACCGGAATGGGGCTGGAACGGGTTGCAAGCGTTGTTCAGCAGGTAAAGAGCAACTATGATACTGACCTTATATTTCCGATAATTGATTATGTTGCAAAGATGTGCGGGGAGAATTACGGGGATGATCCCGCAAAAGATGTATCTATGCGCGTTATAGCGGATCATGCCCGGAGTTCTGCCTTCCTCATTGCCGACGGGGTTCTCCCTTCAAATGAGGGGCGGGGGTATGTGCTGAGACGGATCATGCGGCGCGCCATGCGCCACGGCGCCCTTATCGGAGCCGTTGCGGGAGGGGGTTCCGCTTTTTTTTATAAGGTATGCTCCTTTGTCATAGATTTTATGAAAGAGCACTACGCGGAGCTTGCGGATAAAAAAGAATATGTTGAAAAGGTGGTTACGGCGGAGGAGAGTGCTTTTGAGCGCACTTTAAACTCCGGTCTTAAACTTATAGATGAGGAGATCTTTTCAAAGCTCCCCGCGGGCTCTGCGGTGGGGGGAGAGTTGATCTTTAAACTCTATGACACCTACGGCTTTCCGGTGGATCTGCAAAAGGACATTTTGGAAGATGCGGGATATGTTCTTGATATGCCGGGTTTTGAAAAGCAGATGTCCCGTCAGCAGGAGATGGCAAGAAAGAGCTCTCTAGGGCTTTCAGCAAGCACTCTGTCAGACGAGGTTATAAAGCTCTCCTACCGCTTAAAAACCGAATTTGTAGGCTACGAAAATCTCAAATCTGAAACGGTGGTGCGGGCTGTGATAGGAAACGAGATTATCCTTGATTCCACCCCGTTTTACCCCGAAGGGGGCGGACAGGCGTCAGATACAGGGGAGATCAAGGCGGCAGGCGGGAGTATGGTTGTGGAGAAAGTTTACCGCATAGAAAACGCCATAGTTCACCGGGGGGTTGTAACAGGATTGATAAAAGAAGGGGAGAGGGCGGTTTGCGAAGTTGACAGGGAAAAGCGGCTTGCCGCTTCAAAGAACCATACCGCCACCCACCTGTTACATAAGGCTTTGCGAATGGTTCTAGGTGAACACGCCCGTCAAGCAGGCTCCTATGTTTCTGCCGAATCTCTCCGTTTTGATTTTACGCATTTCAGCGGGATAACAGCCGAAGAGTTGAAAAAGAGTGTGGATATTGTAAATAATGCTGTCTTTTCCGCCCTTCCGGTTAAAACCTGCCGTATGAGCCGCACCGCCGCGGCGGATCTCGGCGCAGTGGCACTCTTTGGTGAAAAATATGGAGAAGAGGTGCGCGTTGTGGATGTGGATGGGTTTTCCCAAGAGCTTTGCGGCGGAACCCATGTGGACAATACCAATAAGATTGGCCTGTTTGTAATAACCTCCGAGTCTGGTATTGCATCAGGAGTGCGGCGTATAGAGGCGCTTACCGGGCGGGCTGCCTTTAGCTATCTCTCAGAGCGTCTGGAGATCACAAACGCTCTTTCCCAACATCTAAAAACCCCCGCCGAAAAACTTTTCACTAAAATAGGCGATGTTTTGGAGCGGGAAAAAGCGCTTGAAAAGAAGTTAAGGGATAATCAGAGAGCAATATATACAAACGCCGTTCATGGGGAATTGGGCGATGCGCGGCTGATAAACGGGGCAAGAGTGCTGTCGGTGAAACTTCCGAATGCCGCGTTGGATGATCTGCGGGCGGCGTGTGAATATATCACGGCAAAAAAGGCAGATATGATTGTTCTCCTCTCTTCTGTTGCTGACGGGAAACTACTGTTTGTATGCGGGGTATCAAAACCCCTTGTCAATAGGTTTAAGGCGGGGGATATAATAAAAGAGGTGGCGCGGGCGGCGGGCGGAAGCGGCGGCGGACGGCCGGAGATGGCTCAAGGCGGGGGTCAGGCGGAAAAACTTAACGATGCTGTTGATAAGTTTTACGCCATCCTCCAAACCAGATGAAAATTCTTGAGGGGGAACCCCTTGCAAAATATTGTTCCTACCGTATCGGCGGGAAAGCGGCTTATCTGGCGCTCCCCAAAGATACGGAGGAGCTTGTTGCCCTTTTAACTTGGGCAAAGGCGCGTGGTCTTGATTTTGAGGTTATCGGTTTCGGGGCTAATATTCTGTTCTCAGACAGCGGGTATCCAGGGCTTATTATCTCGCTTAGGGATTTTGAAATGTTTTGCGTCCGAAAAGATGATTCCGTGATAGCCGGTGCGGGGGTTGCGCTTTCAGAGCTGGTCAATTTTGCGTGCGGCGAGGGTTTGTCGGGGGCGGAAAACCTTGCCGGAATACCGGGTAGTGTAGGCGGGGCTCTGCGAATGAACGCGGGGGCTTTCGGAGTTGAGATAAAAGATATTCTGATACGCGCCAACACCCTCTCCTATAAGAGCGTAAAAGAGAAGGTCTTATCTGTGGACGAATTGGTTCTCTCGTATCGGAGCTCAAAGGGGTTGAACGGGAGGGCGGTTCTCGCCGCGGAATTTGCCTTCAAACAGGGCGATAAATCAGAGTTGGTTCTTAAACAGGAGGAAATAAAGAGATTGCGGGCGGAGAGGCACCCGTTGGAGCATCTGAGTTGCGGTTCTGTCTTTAAGCGCACAGAGCTTGCCCCGGCGGGGAAGTTGATTGAGGAGTGCGGGCTGAAAGGGGAGAGAGCGGGGGGAGCGGAAATCTCCCAAAAACACGCCAATTTTATAATAAATAGAGGTAATGCAAAAGCAAAAGATGTGCGGGAGCTTATACGGCTTGCAAGATCGGAGGTATTAAAAAGGTTTGGGGTCGTCCTTGAAGAAGAGGTTCGGTATTTGGGGGAGTTTTAAAGAAAACTGGGCTCCGAAGTGCCTTTAACCTAAGAAATTAACCTAAGAACACAGCAAAGCTTAACAAAAACCGCAGGCGCTGAACAGTTGCCTATCCGAGGAGAAACTCTGGTTAAAGGTTTTCGCGGAATTTGCGGAAGAAAAGGTGAGCGCGGATTCTGGCGGTTATCTGCACGCCGGCATGACCTGAGGAGTTTGGATATATGGAACAAGGGCACTCCAGCTTGAGCGAGTATGGAGCCGAAGGTTCTGCGGAGGTCGTGGAAGCGAACATCCTTTAACCCTGTTTTTTTCACGACTGCATTAAAGGAGGTTGTAATATCGTGATTATAGTTGCAGGCGGTCTCGGTCTTAAAAAGATCGGCTAATTCCTCCGTTAAGGGGACAGCTCGGCTCCTTCTGTTTTGGATGTCTCTTCAGATATGTATATGCAACCGTCCCGGATATCCTCCCTTTTGATAAAGTAACCAAGAGCGATCTGGAAACCCGCCCTGTATACCTATCAAGACAGGAGCATATAGAGGCGCATTTCTTAACCTGCTTTATAGCATTAGTCATAGCAAGGATATTGCAATACCGGCTTGAAAACAGATACTCCGTAACAGCTATGACGGGGAGGCTAAACAGAGCGACTTGCACGCTTGTTGACGAAAATATATACATATTCGGCAGCCTTGACAAGATAGTAAAAGATATAGGAGATAAACTGGATATAGATTTTACTCGCGCAGTGCTAAAACTTGGAGAGATAAAAAATATTGAGTTCCACTAAAAAAGTTAAAATCTGGGAATAACCCGATAACTTTTATCACTCAAAAATGGGCTATAACCTTTGATACATAAGGCTATACGTGTTCTATAACTGCAAAAGTCAGGATATATAACATTCCAAAATAATTGTCAAAAGTAATTGCCTTTTTCATTTCAGTATTTTTTGTGAAACTGCATAGGGCGGCAGGATAAAGTAATAACTGCCTTATAATAATCTTTGCAATCTTTTTAAAATTTACCTTGCATACCACATGAGTCAATAGATTTTCAACAAAACGGCAATACAACTGATATAAACAGCGGCGGGAAACGATGGTGATTTTATAATTTCTTATTGAAAAAAACTCTCCCTATGCTAATATTTTTATAAATTTTGGAGTTCAAATATTTATGCTCAATAAGTTTGACAACGATCTTTCTGCAAAGATTTCCGTAATTATCTTAAAGACCGCCATGACTCTTATTTTGGCTGTCATGGGGGCGGGCTTTATATTATATTTGGCGGGGAATGGGCGCTTGGCGGCGTCCTTGCACTCTGCGGCTCTGGATATTATTCTTTTCGCCCCCCTGGCTGTGGCAACCGCCCTTACGGTAATTTTTTCTGCAAGAAGGCAGTTTTTTATGGGATTACTCGGCGTTCTCCTCCTGCTTCTCTTGGTATCAGATATAGTACGGGAAGCGCTCGGAGCTTAAATAAATATTTTGGGAGTAAGTTTAATGAGAGAAAAGGTATCAGAGGATATACTATCTGCAAAGGACAAGCTATTTAAATCCACTGCTTATGATATACGAGCCTACGTGGGGGAAGCGGGGGCGTTCTTTTCTGAAAAAGCGGTTTTAACCCCATCAAGGATGAGGATCGCAGGGGTTCTCCTTGCAAGTATGGAATTTAAAAGAGACGGCGGAGATGTTTTGCAGCTTAAAGCAGGGGATAAAGTTGTGGTGGGCTATGATAACGGTCCCACCTCTAAAGAGCTTGCGGACGCTTTTGGTGCAGGGCTTACCGAACAGGGGATTGATGTTTATGATGTGGGGATAGCATCTTCCGGTCAGGTTTATCATAATCAGGAGCAGTTTAAAGCGGACGGATATGTTCAGATTACCCGCTCCCATGTTGAGGTTACCACCAACGGGGCTAAATTCGGTATCTTTAATCAGGGGATTCACACCTATCTTTTAGGGGAGATGAATGCTGCTCTAGATATGCCTGAGATCGGCCGGAATGCCCCGCGGGGAACCATTGCGGACAAGGCAAAAGAGGGATACGAAATATATGCGGAGAAGTTAAAGGCGCGCTACTCTGAATTTTTTAAAAACAATAAACCGTCAAGACAGATTGCCGTAAACCTTTTCGGCGGCACAGGCTTAAACTACGGGAGCTTATTTCGTGAGATTATAGGCGGAGAGCTTATTATACTTGGAGATACGATTGACGTAAACAGCGGAATCCTTCTGGCGGACCCTACCCGGCGGGAGATGCTGGAGGAGGTGCCCGAATTAAACAATGTCCTCTCAAGCGGCGCTCGGGTTCACTCCTTTGACTTAGATGCCGACAGGGGTTCGCTGACAGAGGGGGAAGGCGCGCTCTCCCTTTCCAAAACGGGGCACTATTTAGGGGACGATCTCTCGTTCATCTTAGCCGAATATAAGTTAAAGATCGCTGTTCCCGCCCTTAAAACCGCTTTGGAAAAGCTCGCTCTTCAAAAAGGGAGGATAGAGGAGATTATTAAAATCGCATCAACAATATATGTTGATCCCAGATATACAAGCGCCGTAAAAGCATTTGTAGAGAAAAGGGGCGGCATAACGGTTTATCACCGCAAAGGGCACTCTCTCTGGAAAGAAACAATGGGGGCGAATATGCGCAGGATTTCTTCCCTTGCAGGGTTTAAGAGCGCGGCGGAGTTTGTAAGAGCCTCAAACTACCGTGATATTCAGGTAGAGGCGTCCCTTCACCTCTTTGCCACAGATCCAGAGGATGCCATAGCGAGAGATGATGCAATAGAAAATGTTTTTCTTTTGGAAACTATCATCAAAGCTCTAAAGATAGATAATCTTGCGGACTTTTTCGCCAGGATTCCCCGCCGCTTTGCCACAAAAGAGATTCGCACAAACGCAGCGTCCGCGGAAGTTAAAGAGGCGATTACAGCGGATGCCCTGAATATTATCCGCAAAACCTTCGGAGAATGGTGTTCCATAGTGGAGTTTGACGGTCAGATAAGGGCGGACTTCCCCAGAGGGTTCATAATGTATGGAATGAGCAACACCTCCGCAAAGCTGACTTTTATGGCGGAAGGGGATACGATTGAACTCCGCAGCAGTGCCCTGGCTTATATAATGGCGCTCCACAACTCCCTAAAGGCTAAGCACGGGGATAACTTAAAGATGGACTTAAAAGAAAACCCGTTCTTTGTGAAAGATGAAAGCTATCAGATGCCCTGCCCTGATGAGATAACCTTTGAAGATGCAAGAGTAAAGGAGTTTTTATGCAAAAAATGGCAATAATTTTAGATTTATGGCGTAGCGCATATTATGATAAGTTGCTGAACATAAAAAGGAGGGGAGTTCAAAAAGGCTTGGATTAGAATTTTATGCAACGAACGCTCTTAAAGCCGCACCGCTCTAATAAATACGGCTGTCCCGATATTTATTGCCAAGAGAGCGGCAAGCCCCAGAGCTTCAACAAAAGTGAAATAGAACTGTCCAACCAGGAATGGAAGGGTAAGTGACGGTGGACAAAGATGCCCCCTGCGTTCCGTAGGTTTTTGGCAAAAAAACCAAGATTGTTAGGATATGGAGCCTATGGGGAGAATTTTCATTGCTATTATCTCAATTTCAGAACGCCTAAGAGCAAACAATAAGAATCGGTTAAGGGAGCGGCGGCGTTAAGCGCTGTCCCTTGCCCGCAAAAAAAATCAGTAGGCTCCCACACTCTCCCAGAAAGCCTTGCTGGCAGATGACGCCCTGTGATAAAACACGCCCGCCGTTTCCGTATATTCATAGACTTCGACACTGTTGCCTGATGTTGTATATCTGTAGTATCTTTTGCCGCCGCTGATATCGGTTTCCTCATAGCCAGCAAACCTAAGGCGGGCGTCTTGATCTTCAAACCAGAGGGTTGCATCGCCTACGTATTCGATCAAAGTTCCTAAACCCGCATTTGTAAATCCTGTAACTTCAGGATAGTTTGCTGAAAAAAAATTCATTAGGAGTTACGGAGGGGAAAGCGAGTTTTAGGTAGTTGTCATTCGGGCTGCCTGCTATCGGGTGATAGAACTCCGCTCTCAGAAGATATTCGCCTGCGTTCTTAGTATAAAAGTTTGAGTTATCGCCGGAGGTGGCAAATCCTTTACTAAGCAGAGCGGAACGGTAATTTTCAACCGCCGTGTCATCAAGGAGTCCGTAAATATTATAGCTTTCAGCAGAGGTTATTTTGGATTCCTCGATCCCTTTCTCGGATATAGCCGTAACAAGTCGAAGGTCTGTGCCGGATGCATCGGAAAAAATGCTGTAAGAATACGATGCCATATAACCATTTCCCAGGTCTTTAAAAAGTCCTGCGAAAACTCTTCCTCAAAACCGTATCCGAGAAGTTTTTTATACTCTGTTATATAAGCCTCCGCATCGCTGTCGCTGCTGAAAGTATTGAAACTCTCAGATGTTATACTTCCGCTTACAGGCGGCAGCTCATTAAATAATAGAGAGGGCTCTGCCGCGCAGATGTTATTCACCATAATGATAATGAAATATCCGTCATAATCAGAATATTGGTTCACATATACATAATAAGGCTCCGAATCGAAGGTGATTGTTCCGAGGCAGGATTTTAAAGTGCCGATGCATTCCCAACCCTCACCCTCCAAGTTCTCAATATAGCTGTCCATAGCGGTTTGATCGGCAAGCTGATAACCTCTCGTATATTGTATTGACGATGTAGTCGGGGTTGGAGCGCCTTCGGGAGTAATCCCGGGCTCCGGAAAGACCGTTTCCATTTCAGGGAAAGAGACGCTGCCGTCTCCGTTACCGCCGTCATCCAGGAGGAGAAAAAGAGCGCCGTAAGCGCGAAAAGAAAGACTGTTAGGATCTTATGGATATTATTGGATAAAAACCGTTTCATAAAAGAAACTTCCGTTAATTTTGCTCATTTTATGAGCTTTGAATATTTGCCTTTCAGCGTTTTCATTGGGGCGGACGGCTCTTCTTTCCCAGAGGGTGTATACCTTAAACGTTGGTTTAAAATGAGCAGCAGAATCGCAAAAAAAAGGGCGAAACCGCCCACCTTGGAAAACACCCGAAACACTTTTATCCACTATATATTTTATGGTTTTTAATTACAAGTAAATTTTCAGAAATGCGCATAAAAAGCTGTCTAAAAAAACAACGTTTTTTATAAACATTTATTTAACTAAATTATGTATTTATTTCATTTATAATTACAGATAAATTATAATCAGCCCAATTATATGCCTTTTAAAGTCAAACATAGCAATGAATAGTAAATTGCCCGCCGGCTTCACGCCATTTAGATAGAGTGCTGTCACAGCTTCCACTTTTTTTTACGTTATGTATGAACTATATCCCCTTTCAATTGTCATAAAAGAAATCTCTGCGGGGTATTTTCTGTTTAAGGGTGCAAAAGTGCACGAGCGGAAGGCAAAATAAGAGATTTCAACGGAGTATTCAGATGAACAGACGAGATTTTTTAAAAACTTCCCTTATTTCCGCCGGAGCGCTCTCCATCGCGCCTGCAGAACTTTTTGGGGCGGATATCCCGCCGGACATTGCTGTGATAAACACAACCGATATTATAAAAGGGGTTCAGAGGGCCATAGAACTTATCGGCGGGATTGGGCGTTTTGTGAAAAACGGCGACAAAGTGGTGATTAAGCCGAATATGAGCTTTGCCTCCGGTATTGATGTTGCCGCCAATACAAATCCAATCGCCGTTGCCGCCATTGTGGAACTCTGCCGTGACGCGGGGGCAAAAAAAATATCGGTTTTAGATAATACCCTAAGCAACCCCAGAGACGCCCTCTCCTATTCCGGGATTGAAACCGCCTGCAACAAGATTGTTAAAGGGTGCGTCAGCGCCGTTAAAGATGAACGGTTCTTTTCGGAGGTTTCCATAAAGGGCGGCGCTATATTAAAAACCACAAAGATTATAAAGGAAGTGCTGGAGGCGGATGTCCTCATTGCTGCCCCAAAGGTTAAATCCCACGGCGGGGCTGGGGTTAGCATCACAATGAAGGGGATGATGGGGCTTATTTACAGCCGTTCATCTTTTCATATATCAGGGCTGCACGAGTGCATTGCAGATCTATATTCGGTTCTGAAACCTGCCTTTACCCTTATGGACGCCATAAAGGTTATGACCACCGGCGGACCTGGCGGACCTGGAAATGTGAAGGATTATAACGAAATAATAGCCGCCGCTGACGGCGTCGCGGGGGATGCTTTCGCCGCCGCAAGATACGAATGGTATGGGCGCAAGGTTACGCCGATGAACGTCGGTTATCTGAAAGAAGCTGCAAAACGCTCACTTGGCAGGATTGATATTGAAAACTTTAAAGTGATAAGTGAGAAGCTATAAAAGGGTTATACAGGGCATCTCCCTTGCCCTCTTTGTATTTCTGATATTCCTCCTCCCCCTTAAAATAGTAAATGAAACCTATTTAAGGCTTGATCCCTTTTCCGCCTCCATTACTGCGCTTGCCGGGCGGTATATCTCTTTTGAGATGATCTTAGCCCTCTTTACCATCCTTGCAACTCTCTTTTTCGGGCGCATATTCTGCGGATATGTATGCCCGTTGGGAGTAACGCAGGATTTAATAGATTTCTTTTATAATAAGAGAAACGATGTATACCGACGGTTCGTTAAGCTCCGCTATATATTTATGGCAGCCGCGGCGACAAGCGCCGCATTCGGGATAAATCTAGGATTTCATCTCCTCCCCATAAGCATCGCCACAAGATTTTACGGACTTGTAGTATATCCGTTCATAAAGGTGCCTGTCTTTGCGGTTATGGCTTTTATGCAGGAGCATTTTGGATGGTTTGGATATGCGACGCTGCATATCATGCGCGTTTCATCAATATTTGCCATCTTTTTCATAATAGCCTTTATATTCTTCTTTTCCCGGAACACCCGCCGATTTTGGTGCAAATATATATGCCCGTCCGGAGCTTTTATGGGGCTGTTGTCATTAAAAGCGCCTTACCGCAGGCGGGTGAACGGGGATTGCACAGATTGTGGTTTATGCGACAGACGCTGCCCGATGCACGCCGTAAAGAATCATAAAGATTATGCAGTATCTGAATGCATCTCGTGTAAAGAGTGCGTGCGGGTGTGTCCATCAAAAGCGGTGAGTTTCGGTTTTACCGCAAATGGAAAAGAATGTGGCTTTTCATACGGACAGCGGGTTTTGTCCGGAATATCAAGGAGAACCCTTTTAAGCGGAGCGGTTTTCGGAGCCTCCGCCGCAAATCTAAGCGTAAACGAGCTCGCCTCAACGGTATTTAACCCCACGGAGCGCGGAAAGGTAATTTACGCCGGCTTAATCCGCCCCCCCGCAGCTCTCCCAGAAAAAGATTTTCTGGCAAGGTGCATCCGGTGCGGTGAGTGCGTAGCAGCCTGTCCCACCAACGGATTGCAGCCGCTGGGGCTTGAAGCTGGGAGTCTGGCTCTCTTTTCGCCGATCCTGGTGCCAAGGCGCGGCAACTGTGAGGCAACCTGCGCCGTTTGCTCTGCAGCGTGCCCTACAAGGGCGATTCAAGCTGTTGATCTGCCGAACAAACAACACGCCAAAATAGGTACCGCAAGGGTAATAAAGGAGCGGTGCATCGCTTGGGCGGAGGATAAGGCGTGCGTTGTATGTCAGGAGGTCTGCCCGTATAACGCACTTAAACTTGATCCGGAGGCAGGCTATAAATCCAGCGTTCCAAAGGTGGAGCCCAACCGTTGTTTCGGCTGCGGGGCATGTGAACACAGCTGCCCGGCAAATATTCCGGCGGTGATAGTTGAACCGAACGGAGAACTCCGCATTTATACAAGAGATTATATCACGGCATCTCTTGAAGCGGGGCTTGACCTAAAGATTGCGGAAAAAGCCATAGTTACACCGCCGGTTGAAAGCGAGGATTATAATGATGAAAACAGTTTGCCGCCGGGATTTTTATAGGAATTGGAAAAGTGTTCTTTTAGAAAGCCTATCGTTAAAGGTAGCCTATTCATACCGAAATGGTTCGCCTTTTTCAATGTCTGTTTTTTCCAAGCTTAACAGACGCTCTTTCCCCATATGCTGCCTGTGGCCTGGATAGAAAGCCGCTTTATTCCTCTTGAAAATGCAATTTTGCGGATTGTTCCAGAAAAAGAATATTGTCAGCACATTGGCGCTCGGTCTATTGCGATAATTCCGATTCGGTGTTATAGATAGCTTTGTCGGAGGTGAGCAAGCCAATTATATGAAGTTCACTGATTGCCCTTTTGTTTCAATCTGCCCGGGGCTTTCCCAACGGGTTGAGCGGTTTTTAGGCTTTATTGGAAAGCGCTACCCCAACCCGTCCTGCGCCCTTATCCATAAGAACCCTTATGAGCTTCTCTGTGCCACAATCCTCTCCGCCCAATGCACAGATAAGCAGGTAAATAAGGTTACGCCGTTTCTCTTTAAAGAGTATCCGAATCCAGAGGCACTCTCAGAGGCGGATATGCTTAGGGTGGAGGAGATCATAAAATCTACCGGATTTTATCATAACAAGGCAAAATCTCTGGTTCATATGGCAAAAGCGGTTATTGAGCGTCACAGAGGCGAGATACCGAATACTCTAACTGATCTGGAGAAACTTCCCGGCGTTGGTCGGAAGACTGCCAATGTTCTCTTGGGAAACGCCTTTGGCATTCCCGCTATGGTGGTTGATACCCATGTGCTTAGAATATCCAATAAGCTCTCTTTTGCTGATTCGTTAGATCCCTTCAAAGTGGAGACTGAACTTGTAAAGCTAGTAAATAAAAGCCGTTGGACAGATTTTTCCCATCAGGTTATCCTGCTTGGGAGAGAGCTTTGCACAGCCCGATCTCCCCACTGTGAAGTATGTTTGCCAGAATTAAGCCGAGTGGTATAGAATGTATGGAATTGAAAGCTCTCACCTCTCTGATAACGGCGGCAGTCATCTTTTTGCTGACTGTTGGGGTTATTTTTGCCTTAAAAGAGAGCCCATCTGCCGGGTTGATAACAGAATCGGCAGACGGGAGGGGAAATAAGGATTTGCGCATTATCTCCCTAACCCCAAGTGTGACGGAAATATTATATTTTATCGGCGCGGGGGATATGGTGAAAGGGAGAACCCGTTACTGCGCATACCCTGCTGAGGTCAAGGAGAAACCGGAATTAGGAGGGCTCTTTGACGTAAACTATGAGGGGGTTTTAACCCTATCGCCGGATATTGTGATTCTTTCAGAACTCCAGAGAGATGTTTCCGCACGCCTTAAAGCGCTCGGCATAAATTATTTAACTGTAAACCACAGCAATTTTGAAGGGGTAATGCAATCATTTTCCCTTATCGGAGACGCCGTTGGGAAAGACAGTTCCGGTATAGCTGAGAGCTTGAATACGAGGATCGCCTCCATAAGAGAGAGAGCGGCGGCTTATCCGCCGAAAAAGGTATTGGTGGCGGTATCAAGGGAAGGAGGGCGTTTTGTAGTGGCTGGCAGCGATGGCTTTTACAGCGAGGCGTTAAAATTGCTTAATGCTGAAAACCCCTTTGCTAAAAACGCACCGTATACCACAATATCAAGAGAGGGGCTGCGTTGGGTAAAACCGGATCTGATTATTGCGCTTTCGTATCAAGACGGCGTAAATAGGGAAACAGAGGATGGAATTTGCACGGTATCCGGATCTTTCGGCTTTACGCCCGGTCCCCGCTTCCCCGTTCTTTTAGAGAGTTTTGCCCGCTGTATACATCCAGAAGGTTTTACCGATGGTTCTTGAGCTGCAGGGAGTTTGTTTTGAAATAGGCGGAAGGCAAACTTTAAAAGGGGTTAATCTCTCTGTGGGAGGATCGTGTATGCTTTGCGTTATGGGAGCATCCGGCGCGGGGAAAACCACCCTATTAAAGTTGATAGACGGCTTGATAAAACCTTCTGAGGGCGGAATTCTCCTCTTTGGAAAAGAGCTTGCTTCTTATAAAAGACGGGAGCTTGCCCGCATTTTAAGCTATGTTCCCCAATTCGCCCCCTTTGAGACCCGCCTTACCACAGAGGAATACCTAATAACGGCGCGTTTCGCGTATATGAACCTTTTCGGAAGCCTCACCAAAACCGATCGGGACGAGATAGACAAAGCCCTCGCCCTAACCGGAACAGAGGGGTTAAGAGATCGTGATATTTCCACCCTTTCAGGCGGGGAGATGCGCAGGGTAATGCTCGCCTCCGCTCTGGCGCAGAGTCCGCAGGTCATCTTATTGGATGAACCAACCGTATATTTGGATCCCAAAGGAGCGGTGGAAATTCTGCTCTTGCTGCAAAGAATCTATCAGAGCGGAATCACGGTCATCATGGTGACCCACGATGTTAATCAGGCGCTCCTTTTCGGTTCTGACTTTGCGGGATTCAAGAACGGAGCGATCTTTTTTCATGAAAGCAGCGTGAAATATATTTTAGATAATGAACTCATAGACACCCTCTTTGATATGCGTTTTCATAAGGTATACCATCCGGCGGATCAAACTCTCCAACTGGTGCCCGCAAAATGAGGAACGCATTTATAATATCCGCCGTGTCGCTCGGAATTTTAATAATAGCCCCGTTTTTAGGGAAGGATATTCTTGCCCCTTCGGAAATATTATCCGGGGCAGGGGGTGAGATATTTTGGAGGATTAGGGTTCCGCGAGTTCTTTTAAGCTACCTTGCGGGCGCCGCTCTCTCCTTGTGCGGGATGATCTTTCAGGCGCTTTTCCGCAATCCCCTTGCCACACCCTATACATTGGGGGTGGCGAGCGGAGCATCGCTTGGGGCGGCAATCTTTTTTGTCCTCTCCGTTCCCTTTGCGGGCGGAGCATCCGTATTTGCTTTTATCGGCGCAATTTTAACAATGCTTCTGGTATACGCTGCGGGGAATTTCGGAAACTCCCTCCTGCTTGCGGGTGTTGCGGTAAACTTCACCTTCTCGTCTCTGATAATCTTTATCCAGTATATCTCAAGCTACGCAAGCACCCTAATGGTGATAAGGTTCATGATAGGAGGGCTTGAAACCGCCTCTGCGGAGATTCTCCCTCCGGTGCTGATTGCGGTGGTTGCAACCTTTATTATAACCCTATTTCTTAGAAGACACCTTGATCTATTGACTTTGGGCGAAAGCACCGCCCAGAGTCGCGGGGCAGATGTAGGCAAGTTGAAGATAACCCTCTTCATTATGACATCCCTTGTGCTTGCCACAGTTGTTTCCATAACCGGACCCATAGGTTTTGTGGGGATGATGGCGCCTCATATGGCAAGGATTCTGGTGGGGAGTTCGCACCAGAGGCTGGCGCCGGTTGCCTTCCTCTTTGGCGGCGGATTTCTCACCCTCTGCGATACTGCAGCGCGGATAATAATATTTCCCGCCGAGATCCCAGTGGGGGTGCTTACTTCCATATTAGGCGGTCCTTTCTTCATATTCCTGCTGGCTAAAAACAGGAGAAAAACGGTTCTTTAAATCTTAACTTCCGTGACAGTTTTTATATTTTTTCCCGCTTCCGCAGGGACAGGGATCGTTGCGCCCCACTTTAGGGGTGCTGCGCCTCATAGGTTCCTGCCTTTTAGCTTCCCCGCCTTCGGCGAATATATCTTTGCGTTCTTCCCGCACTTTCTGTTCGCGGCGGCGGTTCATAATCTCTTCGTTCTGGCGTATCTGCACATGCATTATAATACCGACGCTTTCAGTTTGGATACGGCTATACATATCGGAAAATATTCCAAAGGATTCTTTTTTATACTCTATCAGTGGATCTTTCTGACCGTAACCCCTTAAACCAACGCTGTCCCTAAGATAATCCATCTGCAAAAGGTGTTCTTTCCACCTTGAATCTATCACATTTATAAGGATAAAACGGCTTAGGTTCTCATAATGAGAGGACAATACCTCTTTACGGACAGCCAGCCGCTCTTCAAAGAGCTTTAAAACAATATCACTATATGCTTTCGGGTTATCGGGGCGGACACCCTCAAAAACCGGACGAACTCCCAAAAGTTTTTCTATCTCCTCGGCATACGCATCATTATCTTTTGTATATTTAATATGAATATCATAGAGGTTGAGGGCAATCTCCCCCGCAAACTCTCTTAAAAGGGCATCAACATCAGAACCTGTCAGAATCTCCCTCCTTAACCCGTAGATAACCTGCCGCTGTTGATTTGCCACGTTATCATATTCCAATAGGTGTTTACGCACTTCAAAGTGCATTGCCTCCACCTTTTTTTGCGCCCCTTCAATGGCTCTGCTTACAAGCCTATGTTCTATCGGCTCGCCTTCCTTCATCCCCAGGCGGTTCATAACTCCGCCTATTCGCTCGGCTCCGAATATGCGGAGAAGATCATCCTCCACACTCAGATAGAAACGGCTTTCCCCCGGATCCCCCTGCCGCCCTGAACGTCCGCGAAGCTGATTGTCTATTCTGCGGGATTCATGCCGCTCGGTGCCGAGTATATAAAGCCCTCCCAGCTCCGACACCCCTTTTTGGAGCTTAATGTCAGTTCCCCGCCCCGCCATATTGGTTGCAATGGTGACAGCGCCGATATTCCCCGCACCCGCAACTATCGCCGCTTCCCGCTCGTGGTTCTTGGCATTCAACACATCATGGGGAATCTTCATCTTGGAAAGGTATTTGCTTATAAGCTCGCTCTTCTCTATGGAGACTGTCCCTACAAGAACAGGCTGCCCTTTTGTGTGAAGACGGGCAATCTCTTGAGCGATAGCAAAATATTTCTCCTTAGCTGTGCGAAAGATTAAATCTGGCATATCACGCCGAATCATAGGCATATGAGTTGGAATACTCACCACCGACAAGCGGTAAATCTGACGGAATTCCTCTGCTTCGGTTAGGGCTGTCCCCGTCATTCCGGCGAGTTTATGATACATGCGGAAGTAGTTTTGAAAGGTAATGGAAGCGAGAGTTTGACTCTCGTTCTGAATAATAACTCCTTCCTTTGCTTCAAGAGCTTGATGGAGACCGTCTGAAAAGCGCCGCCCCTCCATCTTCCGTCCGGTAAATTCGTCAACAATAATAACCTGACCGTTCTGCACCACATAGTCCACATCCAGCTTAAAGACTGAATGTGCCTTTAGAGCGTTGTTTACAAAGTGGAGATTGTCAACATTTTTTACATCGTAGAGGTTGCCCACCTTCATGGAGCTTTCCACATAGTTTATCCCCTCGTCGTTAAGGGAAGGGGTTTTATGCTTTTCGTCAACCGTGTAGTGAATATCGCGTTTAAGATTTTTTACTACGTTGTTTATCAAGTAGTATTTATCTGTGGATTCCTCTGTGGGGCCGCTTATAATAAGGGGTGTCCGTGCCTCGTCTATGAGGATGCTGTCCACTTCGTCCACAATGGCATAGTGAAGTTCCCGCTGAACAAAGGTATTAAACTCATACTTCATATTATCCCGCAGATAGTCAAAACCGAATTCATTGTTAGTTCCGTAGGTTATATCCGCAAGGTAAGCCTCCTGGCGGGTAACATCGGCAAGTTCGGTTGCAAGCGCCGCCTCATCCGCCCAAACAAGTTTTTTGCTTGCCTCATGCTGAATAATTCCGACAGAGAGCCCCAACTTCATATAGATAGGACCCATCCATGAAGCGTCCCGCCGTGCCAGATAATCGTTCACTGTTACAAGGTGCGCTCCCTTCCCTTCCAATGCGTTTAAGTAGAGCGCGAGAGTTGCCACGAGGGTTTTCCCTTCTCCCGTCTTCATCTCGGAGATCTGCCCGGAGTGCAGAACAATGCCGCCGATAAGCTGCACGTCATAGTGCCGCATATTCAGAAATCTGCGGGATGCCTCCCGCACTGCGGCAAACGCCTCCGGCAGAATATCTTTCAGAGTTTCGCCCTTTGAAAGACGTTCACGGAAAGCGGCGGAACAGGCATAGAGCTCCGAATCGCTTAATGCGTTAAAACGTGGTTCAAGGGAGTTTATCTCCTTTATGACGGGTTTTAATCTCTTTAAATAACGCTCCTGAGCGGAACCCATCATCTTGTCGCTTATATATTTAAGCAAAGAAGCCTCCAAACAAACTTAATAATATTCTTACAGCGGAGGAGGTGGGATTCGAACCCACGGACCGTGAGGTACACTCGATTTCGAGTCGAGGCCGTTATGACCGCTTCGGCACTCCTCCAGAAAGAGTGTTTATAGCATTATCACCTGAAAATGGCAATAAATAAGTATATTTCGTCTTACCTTTTTTGTATGCGAAATCAACATAAAGGGCATTTACCTTCACATTCGTTCAAGTTGCTCCGCCTGCGGGCTGCCCGTTCTATTGCCCTACAAGTCAATAAAAAGGAGAGCAAAGGCTGTCCTGCAAATAAATTATTATGATTCTTATTATATATTTACCTTTATCTTTCCAAAGAGGCCCT
>JAITJJ010000157.1 GCA_031278965.1 Deferribacteraceae bacterium | reverse complement strand
AACTCCCGCTCTCTATTGATTGCCGCTTTGATCAGATTGCCGAAAAATAACCCGACATAACCTATAGTATATAGGATTATTCCCGCTATCACGCCGCCCAATCTGTCTCCCGCTTTTCCTCTGCTGTTACTCCCAAGGGATTTTTTTATAGCATTTTCCCCAGCAAGCTCTACGGCCAGAATACCGTTTAAGATACCGACGGCAAAGGTATTCAACTTCATATCGCCGTTAAGGATATGACTGAATTCGTGGGCTATAACGCCTTGCAGCTCTTGCCTCGTCAGATGTTCAATTGCTCCCGCCGTAACCCCTATAACGGCATCGTCATAAGTAAAGCCGGCGGCAAAAGCGTTTATCTTGTAATCTGCATCAAGGATATAGACAGGCGGCGGCGGTATGCCGAACGCAACGGCAATTTCTTCCGCAACATTTAAAAGGGCGGTTTCCTTTGTTCCGGCTCCGTATCGGGAGATAAGCCTGCCGTGCAAAGAGCGTATAACATATTCACCGCTTCCTTTTGAGAGCTCCCGGATTTTTTGGATTGATTTATAAGTCATAAAAGCAAGGGGGCAGAGGAAAAGCGTCAGCAGGACGGACAGAGGGACGTGGGCAAAAACATAAGTTGGGGAGAAAGAATCCCGCAGATGCATTCCGTCAAGGAAGTATAGGCAGAGCGGATAAGCAACAGCCGTACTGATACAGAGCGCGCAGAGAATAAAGAGGATAATCAGAACAACAGTATTTTTCCTTGCCCTCTCCTGTTGTTCAAAAAAATTCATATTTTATCAAAATTTTATCTTGGGCGCTTCCTGTATGGCGGCGCTGTCGGCAAATACCAGCAGCGGGGCGTCAAGCCTATGTCCAAAGGAGGAAGCGAGAAGATTTTGCGGAAAGGACTGTCGATAGGTATTATACGACATAACAGCGTCATTAAAGGCTTGCCGGGCAAAAGCCACCCTGTTCTCTGTGGTTACCGCCTCTTCATGGAGCTTTATCATATTTTCGCTTGCCTTCAGTTCTGGATATGCCTCGACTACAACGTCAAGTTTTCCGAGAGCGCTTTGCAGATTCTGCTCCGCCCTTCCCAGAGCTTCAATATTTCGAGGCTCTGCGGGGTTTTGTCTTGCAGCTTCCAGATATTGTGCCGCCTCGTTTCTTGCCTTTGTGACAAACTCCAGAGTCTCCCGCTCGTGTTTTAGGTATGCTTTCACCGTTTCCACCAGATTGGGTATCAACTCATACCTTCTTTTCAGCTGAACTTCAATCTGTGAAAATGCGTTTAAGTAGCGGTTTTTAAGGGTAACAAGGCGGTTGAAAATATTTGCCAGAAAAAACACTGCCAGAACGGCAACAATAATAATTGCAATAATAGACGCTGTCATTTTTTAGCTCCAGAATTTAAGATAATGGATTATATTGTATTTTTAAGAAAGTTTATATAGGAAAGAGAAGATGGGGCAATAGCTGATTAATTCGTCTTACCCATTCCGCCATTTGCGTGCGGGCAGATTCCCTCTGGAAAAACCCTGTCTTTCCAGAATTTTTTGTTGTAATTAATCCTCAATTTTTATAGAATTCTCAAATTAATTAATTAATTAATTAATTGATTGAGGGATTTTATGTTTTTAAAATTCTTGCTTTTAGGCTCGGCAGTTCTCTTTCTTTTTGGCTGCAGCACCACCATAACCGCAACCAATACCGTTCCGCCCAGGGCGGGAAAACTTAATGTAACAAAGGTGGGAGTATTGGAAATTAAAGGCGACCAGAACAATTATTTCACAAATACTCTGTCTTCAGTTATTGACAAAGTTGAAGAAGGCGGCAGAAAACGCTTCCAAGTTTATGACAGAGCACAGATAGAAAATATTATCCGTGAACAGAAGTTTCAAACTACCATTGCAGATCCGAACACTATGGTAAAGTTCGGAAGACTTTCGGGGATTGAGGCGGGTTTTTTCGGAGGGTTAAATTATACCACCGGAAGTCGCAGCTACCTTGAAAAACGCACCAAATGCGAAAAAGAAAACTGCTATGAATATAATGTGTCTTGCACCGATACCGACCATGCCCTGCGAACCACCCTTAGCCTGACCGATTTTTCCACAGCAAAAATCCTCTATTCCAACACCTTTAACAAGAGCAGACGAGTTAAAACCTGCAATGACAGCGGAGGGGCAACAAGCCGCTCCACGTCTGGAGATGAAGGGAGGTTCTTTGAACTCTTTGCCACAGAGCGGGAAGTGGAAGAAACTCCTGCGGCGGTCAAACATTTGACAAATTCCGCCGAACCGTTTGTGCAGTTTGTCAATACCACATTAACAGAGATTGCGCGGGACTTGGGCGAATACTACGTTATCTCCACCATTGAAATAGAAAAAAGCGATGATACCCTAAGCAAAGCAGACCAACAGAAATTTGAGAGAGGGGTAGACTTTGCTGCAGAGAAAAGGCTTGACAGAGCATGCGAAATATGAGGGGAACTTGAACGCTCCAATCCAAGGGCGCCAAACCTGATATTTAATCTTGGGGTTTGCAAGGAATCCGTTGCAGACTATGAAAGCGCTTTAACTTATTATAAAAGGGCGGATGCTCTCGCCTTAGAGCCGAATAAGATGGTAAACCGCGCCCTAACCCGCATTAACGCCAAAATTGCGCGTTCCGGGAGATAATACGAAAGAGCCTCCGCTAAACACTCTGGACTACAACCCCGTAGTTAATATAGAATAGATAGCCGTTTACGGGGAGGTTATAATAGGCGGAGAGAGCTTTTTTATATACTTCAATCTGTTTTATATACTCCTCCTCCCTATGGGTAGCGGGGGAAGAGGTCTTGAAGTCAATTAGGTTAATGTCTGTTTCTCCGCGGGCATATAAATCTGGCACCAACAGTTTGTTGTCATAAAACAGCGCCTTTTCACGATAGACAATTCTCTCTTTTATAAGTCTCTGAAATCTCTTATCGGCAGTTAAGAGCGTTAAATCCTTCTCCAGGCGCAGTCTGTCTTCCACGGGCATATATCCTCCGTAATTTTTCCAAGCCTTTGCCTCCGCCCTTGCAACGGATACAGGAGTAAAATCTTCAAGACTAAAAACAGCATTGTGAAAGAGAAGCCCATAATCTCTGGTTGCATAAAGATCCGAATCTGGAGTTTCCTCCGCTGATTCCTGCTCTTTGCGATCGTGTATAAATTTTGCAAGCGCAGGGTGCGCTGAAAGTTCCGATGGGTTTTTCACCGCGGAAAGCATATACTTTGAAAAATATAACATCCTTTTAGTGAGAGCGCTTGTCTCCAAGCCTTTTTCCATAGGAGGCATCTCCCCCGCCGCCGCTTCAGGAAGTTTCCCGCGTCGAAAGCTAGCGGGGAAAACCTTTGTAATATGGGCATCTAAAGTATCTCCCATATTGGGTTCCGCAAATAGGTAAAGTGCATGTTTTGCCCTAGTTACCGCCACATAGAGTTTGTTTATTACGTCAAGCCTGACGAAACAGTCTTCATTCTGTAATGCAACTTTATAGTATTCAGCTGCATAATTTCTATCTTTTAAGTTATGGCGCTTGTATATTTCCGAAGCAAAGGGAGAATCTTCCTCATAACATGTAAAATATGCATCTGTCTGGACGGTTTTCTGGTTTACGTCAAATAAGATCACTGCGGGAAACTCCAAACCTTTGGCGTGGTTTATGGTACAGATGGATACACTTCCGTTCATGTATGAATTCAGCGGTTTGTCCGCGGGGAGTTTTGCCTCTTCCGCCAATTCCTCAAACTTTTCCAAAAATTCCAACGGGTTAATTATACTTGCAAGCTCTTGAGCGATAATATCCATTAGGGCGGTGATTTCCTGCAAAGAGCTGTCCGGGAATCTGTCCGTTATATTAAACCTTCCTTTAAGGGAGATTATCCTTTTATATATAGACTCTCCCGTGCTTTTTGCCAACTGGGCATTCAGGTTTGCCTTTGAGCGCCTAAAAAATTTCTCGGAGCAGTCCCCAAGCGCAGGGTTGGCATAAAGAAATGAATAGAGGGAAAAATCGTCTCCGTAATGCATGTAGGCGACAATCCCCTTTATAACTTGGTAGGCTGCCCTCTGTGAGAGGACGTCTTCTCTGAGGACTGCGGCGGGCACCCCGTTTTCTTCAAGAAAAGCCCTTGCTTTTTCGCCTTCTCTCCACTTCGGGGTCAGGATAGCAATATCCTTGGGGGCAAAGTTATGGGAGAGAAGTTCATATACCGCCTCCAACGTAAAATCATAACGGTTTTTACCGTTTGACGCCTCATAACGGACATACCCATCTTCCCCGCTGTGGGCAGTTTGGGGAATATAGTTGAACCGTGTCCGTGTATCCTCCCCGCCGATAAAGCTATCCGCCTGCATAAAAAGCTCGTTGGCAAACTCAACAAGCTCCCGATCGCTCCGGCGGTTTTTATCCAAATCCTCTTTTTTAAGCCAATCTTTATACCGCTCTGCTATGAAATTCATAAAGCCGGGCGCCGCTCCCCGAAAGCGGTATAACGACTGTTTCTGATCGCCCACGCAAAAAAAGCTCCCCAACTTATCCTCGGAACCCATCCCCGCCATAATTTCCGCCGCAATCGGCGCCAGCACTTCCCATTGAAGGTGGGAGGTGTCTTGAAATTCATCCACCAAAAGGTGCGACACCCTCCCGTCCAAACGAAAATAGAGGTGTGCGTTATCCAGAGGCGAAACAGTGCGGTTGAAGAGATCGTATACCTTGCGCTGAACATCGTTATAGGTTAGAAGAGAACGGAGTGCCTTCTCACTCTCCATACGATCATAAACCTCTCCGGTCAAATGTTTTGCAAACTCAAGAAATATCATACTTTTTAAAGAGATGCGGATTGTTATAAGTTCTTCCAACTCTTTCCAGCAACCGATATAAGCGCTTTCATCCCTAATAGAGTAAATTTTGATTACATTTTTCGGATCTAATTTGCAAATTATATCAAAAGCCTCTTCCGCCGTTCCCTTCCCATCCGCAAACTCAGAAAATAGAGCAAAAGCTGTGTATCTCCTTTTATCTTGAAGCTTAGGATGTTCTGTATTTATAAGCTCCAGGAGTTTTTTAACGATCGCCCGCCCCCTGCCATTTATTTCGCCCGCCTCAACAATTAAACTCTCCAACTCTTTTAGAGAGCGCTTGTTTTTGATAATGTACTCATAGGCTGTAATATTGTCGCAGAGTTTGCTGACAATATCACGCAATCTATCTATAAAACCCAGTCTATTCTGATTAAAGGCAGACAGATATTGATCAAAAAGCGATAGATACTCGTTATGGTTCCGGCTTCCAAACCCCTCGGAAAAGGCGTTTTCTTCAAGTTTTTTAAGGGCTGAACCCGAAAGAACGGTATAATCCGGGCGCACCCCCGCTTCAAAGGGGAACTGCTTCAATATCTTGCTTAAAAAGCTGTCAATGGTTTGGATACGGAGAATATCAGGATTTTTAAATATTCTCTCCTCCGCCGCCTTTGCTCTCTCCGCTGCTTCTTGCACAGAGAGCCCGATTGCGGCGGAGATGAGATTAAAAATACCCTCGATCTCTTGTTTATGCTGCTCCTCCAACTCGCCGGAACCATATAAAACAAGCCCCCGCAGAAACTTGCGTATCCGATTGTTCATTTCGGCGGTCGCCTTATTTGTAAAAGTAAGGCAGACAATGCGGTGGGCACTCTCGGCTTGAAAAAAACCTGTCTGCTTCACCCCTTCCGAATCATAGAGCTTTACGGGAGCGTTCCCCTCCTTGAGGAGGATGGAGATAACCCTAAGGGCAAGGCAGAAAGTCTTGCCTGTTCCGGCGGAAGCCATTAAGATCACATTATTCCGGGGATCGATAACTTCTGCAAGATTCATGACACATAACCCGGACAGAACGCTTGAAAAGAACAATATCGGCAGTTTACATTTTCCGGAATCTCAAAAGCTCCGGGGGACATTATCCTATTGGCTAATGTTAGAAAGTAGTTCTTAAAATCCTCATAAAGCTCCATATTAAACCCAATCTTAAATTCATAGGAGTTTTTAAGATCAAACCAGAACAGCTGCACAGGGAGTTTCCCGAACTTTCTTTCCAGCAGCAGCGCATAGAAAGGGAGTTGTATATCCACATCGGGATTTTCAAAAGATTCTCTTGATGAGGCTGATTTTATATCCTTTGAACGGAATTTATAATCCACAAGGTAGAGGCCATCCGCCCCTTCATCCCATCTGTCCGCACGCCCGGCAAAAGAGATGCCGCCGTATTCCGCCTCAACACGCTCCTCAAAGTGCTGCTTTATTATGCTATGCTCCTCAGAGTGCTTGCGGTCGCGGGCTGCGATCCTTTCAAGAGTGTCTCTTAAATTTCGGGCATAAAATACCCCCACCGGATCCCGCGTAAAATAGTCATATTTTGCAATCTGTTCATCATATGCCAGATAGAGCTGAGACGGATATTCCGGCGACAGCGGGGAAAAGCCGCGCAGAAAAAGCTCTCTCATTATGCGGTGAAGTATATTCCCAAGCTCCCCCATATTTATGCTGTCAACAGCGGTTTGAGGAGGGCGGAGTTTGGCTATGTATTCATAATAGAAACGCCTCTGACACCTTCTGAAAGAATCAAGAGCTGTGGGGGAATATCTAAATCTTCTAAGGAGTTCAAGTCGCGCCGGGGTTTTATAAATCTCCGGACTGTATTCCTTTGTTCTCCCCCTCCTGCGGGGGAACGCTACAAACGGAGCGGGAAAGAAAGTTTTTTCTCTGTCAAGCCACCCCTTCGCCTTTGCAGTAATCTCTGAAATAAAAGGGCTTGGGGTAACATCTTCACTGGAAGGATAGGTAATGAGAGTCTTCTTTGCCCGCGCTATAAGCTCGTAATAAGAGCTCTTTTGAAACTCGTTCATATCCGCAAAAGACGGGAGGGAGAGCGCCTGTCTGCTCTCAGAGTTCAGAAAGAGGGAGTTCTGGAGTTGGGCAGGAAAGGCGGATGCGGTCATCCCCGAAATAAAAAGGTAATCAAATTGAAGGTTGCGGCTCTCTGAGAGCTCCAAGACTAAAACCCCTTTCCCGGAGCTTCTTTCTAGCACATCTGCGATCTCTGTCAATATTAAGCCTAATAATTCCGCCGTGGGGAATTCATCGTTAATATGGGAAAATACATGCCCCAACTGTTTAAGGCGGGCAACCGCATCCTCCATAACGGCAAGTTCCCTCTTGCTATGGCCGGGGTTTTTGTCCGCATCGGCTTTTATTGCAAAGGAGAGCTTTTCAAGGAGAGTCAGAAGTTTCTGAATTACTGCGGAATATGTGTCTACCTCGTCAAAAAGCGGAGATATATAAGAGAATAAGCCAGCTAAAGCCCTGTTTTCCGACAAATCTTTCAGCGAAATATAGAGTTTTCCGTCTCTTTTTTCCTTTTCAAAAAAACCGCTGTCTGTCAAAGGGAGCACAAACGGGTATGCCGACAGCTTTTCCAAGAGAACCAAAGGGTAGCCGTTCTCATTTTTTCCGTTCAAAAGAGCGGAAAAAGAGGCAAGGAATTGAAGAAAGCCAAAGCCGGCAACGGTTTCCATATGGGAAACATGATAAAGTTTATATATATCCGAGCGCTGAAACCAGACTAAGAGCTCTTGGGAAGGGAGTACCACCGCCATCTTGTTTAATGGGATCTGTTTATCAAAGTGAAGTTCAAATATACGTCTGGTGATAAGCTCATATTGGGAGAAACCGCCGCTTGCAGGGTAAATCTCTATCTCTGAGGGGTCAGCGGGCGCATAAAAATTTTCATCATCCTCTTCCCCAACATTGTAGCGGAGGATAAGGGAGTGCTTTGACCTATCCGCTTTTTCCCAGACTATGCCGGTATCCCCCTCTTCCCGTTTTATCTCCGCACCGAAAATATCTTTGAATAACCTCTCCTGCGGGTGGCGTCCTCCCACAAAGTTGAAAACAATTTCCAAGTTGCGTTTTTCGGATATCCGTTTATAGAGCTCTATCTCAAATCTGCTTAATCCTCCGCTTATTAGAATGAAAAATGTGTCATAGCGGGAGAGAAATATCTCGTCTGTTTCAAAATCCGTATAGGTTTGCCAAACATCAATAAAACCATCTTTTTTTATGAGCTCACTATAGTTGTCCCATATCGCCGCCAGCACTTTTATCTGCTCGGCGTAATCATCATAACTGCTCCTTTCCGCCAACAGAACGGAATCGATCCGCTCGGCGGCAAGCTCACGGAAAAAGGGGAGGAGGGAGGAAGAGCGTTTAAGATAATCCGAATAGCTTGTTGGGGATGCATTTAGCGGAGTATGGAACAGTATCCGGTTTTCTCTCTCTGACAAGGCTTCAACTGCTTTCTGCATATAGTAGCCCCTTAAAGGTTCCGGCAACAGAACGCCAACGGTCCCTGCCGCCGCGTTTAGGAACTCTTTTACTGTAAAGATGTCAAGCTCCCAATAGGAGGTTGAGGAGAGCAGCCTTCTATTGCGGTTGGATTGCACAATGGCAGCGGTTCTTACGGAATCAAAGGGGGAAATCCGTTTGGAAAAATAGGGGATAGGGTTTTTTTTTGACGGTGCCTTTGCAAGGGAGATCATCTACTTTTTGCCTCTACCTTTTCTGGCAAGGCGTTGCGGGCTAATTTATCAGCGCGTTCGTTAAAATAATTTCCGGAATGTGCGGCAACTTTTTCAAAGGAGATATCGATCGACTCTTTTAATTTATCCATACATTCCTTATATCTGCGGGTTAAGATGTTGTTAGTTTTCCACCCTCCAACCGCCCACTTTTCAATTCCACTGTAATCATAATATATGGTTATGGCGGGGCAGGAAGCCGCAATCCCCCATTCAACCGCTTTTACCGCTCCTAGGAGCTCTCCGTAAATATTACGGATTTTAGGAAACCTATCATCAGAACCGGAAAGCTCCGCTACTACCTCTCCGCCGGAGATGATAACGCAGCCGTAGGATGCGGCGCCTTCCCTGAAGCTCCCATCCACATAGGCTATAAGAGAAGCATCCTCCGTTTTATGCTCTTTAATAACCGCATCTTGAAATTCGTCTTTTGAAACGCGCAGATAGAGCTCCGCGGAACACCTATCCCCACACGACTTGAATTGTGCCCCTTTAAAGCCGCGAATGGAGGCTTCGCACTCCTCCCATGTAGAAAATATCCCGGTATCCCGCCCTGCCCGAACAGCGTAATACTTTTTTTTCATATGCGGAAAATAGTACCACTTTAAAACAAAAATGTATAGGGTCTTTTAATAGTATCGCCCTGCCCAATTTTTTAGAATAAAAAAGTGATAGGGTAAGTTATAAGAAATGAAGTCCTCTTCCGCCAGTGTCAAACGATTCGGATTGTTCGGATTTCAT
>JAITJJ010000126.1 GCA_031278965.1 Deferribacteraceae bacterium | reverse complement strand
CGAAAGGTGACGGAGGTAACCCATAACCATCCTGAAGGATTAAAAGGAGCAGAAGTAGCCGCAGCCGCCGTTTTTCTTGCCCGTGAGGGCAACACAATCCCTGAAATTCGCAGCCATATTAATAATAATTATTATACTCTTGATTTCACCCTTGATGACATACGCAGAACTTACCGGTTTGACGTAACGTGTCAGGGAAGCGTTCCGCAGGCGATAACTGCTTTTCTGGAATCCTCCGGTTTTGAGGATGCTATCCGCAACGCCGTTTCCATTGGAGGGGACAGCGATACTATTGCCGCCGTAACAGGCGGGATTGCAGAGGCTTATTATGGGGTGCCGCTTGAACTCCGCTTGCAGGCAGCGGAGTTTTTAGACGAAAGGCTTATAGATATAATCATAGAATTTGAAAAAGTTTACCCTCCGAAAGCTGAAAGGTGAAGCGGAACCGCCTACAGATTTTTGGGGTTATCTGTTATGGCAGGAGAGGCATTTGTCAAGATCGGCGTGAAAGGAGTTCTTTGGCCAATCCATATGGCAGGTGAAGCAGCGGTCGCCGCAGCCGCCGTCTTGGTTGGTTGGTTGTTTTAGGGAGAGGGTTGCCTTTTTCTCGTTATGGCAGGCAAAACAGTTGGCAAGGGAAGAGTGCTCCTTGCTTCCTATTAGGTTTTTGTGACAGGTGAAACAATCCCCCACGCATCCGGCAATGCTGTCATTCCCCCATAAGGTGACAAGCATCACCATAAATAGGATGTAACAGAATCCAACAACAACCACCCTTTTTTTGTGGCAGAAATGCAGCCGCTCTCGCATTTAAGCAACTCCTTCTTTTCAAGAATTTCCAATTTATCTAAAATATCTTGGGGCAGTTTACCATAACGCTCTGTGATTTCAAGGAGATTTACTCCTTTTTGCAACCTTAAACCAAAAACCAGAACCTCTTTTAAGACTGTCGCGTCGTCCAATAGTTCATTAACATCTCTTTTAATCGGATTTTTTATGTAGTGTTCAATATCTGGCGGGCGTGAGTATCTGCGGACGCCCTCTCTTTCAAAAACCATGGAGTGCGCCCCCGCTCCAATACCGATATACTCCTCCTCTCTCCAATATTTTAAGTTGTGTTTTGAGCAGGAACAGGGCTTTGCGTAATTTGAAATCTCATAATGGATGTAGCCTTTTTCTTCCAATAGCTTTTCCGTTGCAAGAAACTCCCCCTCGTCATCTTTAACAGAAGTTGCCAGATATCCGGTGTCCGGGGTGTAGGAATAGGCGGATATATGTTCCAGAGAGAGGGTTGCAAGTTGAATCAGGGTATCTGATATCTCTTTATAATCAACACGGGGAATATCAAAGATGATATCCGCGTTTATCTCAACGTTCAGTTCTTTCCTGATATTGTCAATCAGAGTAAGGGCATCTCCTGACGAGTGGATACGCCCCAGCAGTTTAAGTACTTTATTGTTTAGACTCTGCACCCCGATACTTACCCTAGTTACAGGAAGATCCTTCAATGCCCTAATAAAATCACCGTCCGCACTTTCAGGGTTCACTTCTACGGTGAACTCCGTTCCGTCATAAGAAATTTCTTTTAAAAAAGCATAAATAAACCTTCCGATACGCTCTCCTCCAAGGTGAGACGGGGTGCCCCCGCCGATGTATATAGTGTCAAACTCCTTCTGGGGGAGGGCGGCGATTTCAGAAAGACACGCGGCGAGGTAACCGTCAAAATATGCATTTTTGCCAACTACGGAATAAAACGAGCAATAGGGGCACTTGGAGGCGCAGAACGGAATATGGATATAAAGACCTTTTTTCTGATTTGGGGCGTAACTCTTAAATCTCATAATTTTACAGGCTTAATTCCCCTTCTTATAACTCTTAAACTCTTTTTTTAGAACGGCCGTAACAAATACTAAAGAGATTAGATCCCCCGCGGGAAGGGTATACCAAACGCCGGAAAGCCCGAAAAAAAGAGGGAGGATTAATATTGCCGGGATATATACGATTATCTGTCTCAACAAGGACAAAAAGAGGGCGATTCGAGATCTCCCTATGGAAAGCATATAATTGGTGCCCACAATGCTGACCGCCACAGTTGGGAGGAGGAACGTCATTTTGCGGACGGCATCCAGAGTTATCTCCAAAAGCTTCTCATCTTTATTGAACATCAATATAAAAGGTTCCGGAAAAAAGATTGTGCATATAAAACCAATGGAGAGAAAGACTACCGCTGCGGAAACTGTGATAAAGAACGCCTGCTTTGCCCTCTCATAATTCCTTGCTCCGTAATTAAACCCCACGATAGGTTGCATCCCTTGTGTAAGTCCAAAAACCGGCATAAAATACAGCATTAAGATTGTACCCACGGTTGTCATCGCCCCCACCGATAGGTCGCCTCCGTATTTTAATAAGATATTGTTGGTAAGTGCCTGTGAAAAGCTCATAGCAAAGTTCAGAATGAACGGGGTAAGACCGATAGAGGCAATCATGATTATGCAGCACTTATCCGGTTTTAGAGATGAATATTCAAACGCAAGGCGCGAACGCTTTGAAAAATAATACTCCAAGCCTAAAAGCGTCGCCACAATTTCAGAGATAACTGTTGCAAGCCCCGCTCCGAAAATCCCCATATTCAGAGTGAATATGAATAGATAGTCAAGTGGCACATTTAGTACCGCCCCGATTATCATTATAACGGCGGAGCGTTTGGGGCTCCCGTCTGCACGGATTATATGGTTTAATGATATGCCTAAAAGCCAGGGGATAAAACCTATCGCAATGGCGTTCATGTAGTCTTTG
>JAITJJ010000036.1 GCA_031278965.1 Deferribacteraceae bacterium | reverse complement strand
TCCGGCAAACATTCGCATAACTTTTTTGCCCCCTTATTCCCCGGAATTGAATCCCGTTGAACACATATGGGACGAGCTTAAAGGAAAAGGGTTCTGCAATCGAGTATTTTCTGGCATCGACGCTTTGGAGGATCACTTGGTCGATGAGCTTTTTAAGCTTGAAAACTCTCCGGAGATTACACGCTCCATTATCTCATCACCTTGAATCATTAATGCCTTGATGAATTAAAAATGGAATAAGAGAAAATATTTAAATCCATTTTAGATTTCTTAGGATTGTGAAAGCGCCCGCAGGGTTATATTTGTGTAAAGGAAGTAATTCGTAGTTTTCGCTTATATCAAATATCTGCTCTGTTTTTTATCTGGAATAGTATAGCGGCAACACTTCTTTAGGTTCTATAGCTTCCGATGACAACAGAATAAACATCCCTTTAGTTCTTAACGCTTCGTCCATCTCCTCCGGTGATACCCTGTCCCCAAGAGCAACCGCGGTATACCTGTTTATTTCCTCTGCTCTCCTTGTGTTATCCATCGCTATATATGCAAAACCCTCTTGTCCGAAAAGAGCTGCTTTTACCCTTTTCACATAAAATATTCCGTCTGAGTAAGATACCAAATACCTTGACTTATTCATATCATCCCATAACGCCCCGACAGTTCTTCATAAAGTTTCCTGCTGGGAATTAGGCGCGCAAGAAAGGAGATCTTTTCTTCATACAACGCCTTGATATTCTTTTCGGAATAATATCCCGCATCTACTATAGCGTGTTCTGTCTTAATAGCGTTAAGAGAGAGTTCCTTTATAGCGGCTTTCAATGTGCTGACACCTACTATATTGCCAGCATTATAACGAAAAAGCGGCATCCCGTTTATAACTGATAACACTAATCATCCCTATATCTGGTAATCCCAAAATTCGTTCTGGGCAAATTCCATCGATTCGCCTTGAGTATGCATAAACTGAAGCTCAGGGTTTCTTATACTGACTTTGGTATTCCGCGGAACGCTCTTTATTATAAACGCATTGGAACCTATCACCGCACCTTCGCCTATTATGGTTGTGCCGCCGAATATGGAACTGCCGGAGTATATGGTGACATTGTCCTCTATTGTGGGATGCCGTTTTTGGTTTTTCAGAGACTGTCCGCCCCGAGTTGAGAGCGCCCCAAGCGTTACCCCTTGATATATCTTAACATAATCGCCGATAATGGTGGTTTCTCCGATAACAATCCCTGTTCCGTGATCTATAAAGAAGTGGTGGCCGATTGATGCACCGGGGTGTATATCTATCCCTGTGAGGCTGTGTGCGTGTTCCGTCATCATTCTGGGAATCAGCGGGACGCCGAGCAGATGCAGCTCATGCGCCAGACGGCTTACCATTATGGCATAAATACCCGGATATGAGAGAATAATATCATCTTTACTGAACGCTGCCGGATCTCCGTCAAAAGATGCATCAATATCCGTGGCGAGCAGTTCCCGTATTTTCGGAAGTCTTGAAAGAAACCCAAAAGTTATGCTTTCCGCCTTTTCAGGAATATTATCCTCATTTTTGGATGAATATTGAAGCGACCTCCCGATCTGCTTTTTTAGGTTATATATGAGGTTTTCAATCAAGTTGCCTGCATAATATTCAACGGATTCATTTTGCAGCCGAATATTGCCGAAGAAACCTGCAAAGATGACGCTTTGCAGATTTTCCAAAATCTCCGTCACAACGGATGGGGTGATATGCTTTCTTCCGTCAATTCTAATCAGCCCATCAACATCGTGATAGCTCTTTACAAGGGAGTTGACAAGAGCTTTAATCTCCCCTCTCTTTTCATCTTTCCGTGTTTCAGACATATTATTCTCCGTAACAGCGGGTATATCAGAACTTTAAACACCAGTCAACGGGTCAATTCCAGCAAAACTTCTTTCAAACGGGCAAGCTCGTCAAAGGTGTTATAGAACGCTATGGACGGACGGACTGTACCCTCAAGCCCGAACCTGCGCAGAATCGGCTGGGCGCAGTGATGACCGGCACGGACCGCTATTCCCGCCCGGCTTAAATATTTCCCTACCTCTGCATTGTCATGCCCTTTTAATACAAAAGAGAGGATGCTTGCTTTATCGGCGGCAGTGCCTATCAATGTAAGTCCGTTTACGGAGCGGAGCGCCTCTGTTCCGTATTGCAAAAGCTCGTGTTCATAGGCGGCAATCCGCTCAATCCCCACCCAACTCACATAATCAAGGGCAGCCCCAAGCCCAACTGCATCAGCTATATTTCCGGTTCCCGCTTCAAACTTCTCCGGTGCTTTCTGATATATGGTGCGCTCAAAGGTAACATCGGCAATCATATTGCCGCCGCCTTGGTAAGGCCTTGCCGCTCCGAGAAGATCCTCTTTCCCGTAAAGCGCACCGATACCGGTGGGAGCAAATATCTTATGCCCTGAAAAGACAAAGAAATCTGCATCTAAAGCCGTAACATCCAGAGGTACATGTGCAACGGATTGAGCACCGTCTATTAAGATTTTTACCCTATAACTATGGGCAATCCCGATAAGCTCCCGAACAGGCGCAACTGTGCCCAAAGCGTTTGAAACGTGGGTTGCCGCCGCAAATTTTGTGCGGGGATTGAAAAGACGGGCATATTCAGAAACAATAATCTGCCCGGTATCATCCACCGGAGCAACCCGAATTACCGCTCTTGTTTCTTCGGCTATGATCTGCCATGGAACGATATTTGCATGGTGCTCAAGGTGAGTTAAGATTATCTCGTCTCCCGGTCTTAAAAGTGGTTTAACAAAGCTCTGGGCGACAAGATTTATCCCCTCTGTAGTTCCCCGCACAAAAACAATATTCTCCTTACCCTTAGCGCCTAAAAAACGCGCAGTTTTCTCCCGTGCAAGCTCAAAAGCATCGGTAGCCCGTGCGGCAAGGGTATGCGCCCCCCTATGGACATTGGAGTTTTCATGTTCATAAAAATATTTAAGGCGCTCTATAACCTGCTTTGGCTTTTGAGTGGTTGCCGCATTGTCAAACCAGATTAGATTTTTGCCGTCAACCTTTTCTGAAAGGATAGGGAAATCCCCCCTTATCTCCCGAATCGAGAGATAAGCCGCCGAACCTGGTATCTTGGGAGATTCATAAGAAGGCACAAGAGGCAGAGCGGGAAGGAGGATCGGGGAATATCCGCCGGGCTCAGTCAATTTATAGTTCGATTTTGGAATTTTAGCAGACTCATAGCTCGGCTTAGTCTCCGCCGCGGAGATCACCTCAGGAGAATATGCCCCCGACTCCTGTTTAGCCGGAAAACCTGTGAAATAAACCGCCGCCAGGCGGGCAATATCCAGTTCATCCGGCAAACCGTAATCTTTAGGAGAAGGGAGATCAGACGTTCCTATTGCTGTAGTCATAGTAATCACCAACTTCAACGTCTTCCAGCACCGCTATGGCATCATCCGCAAGGATAGCCGCCGAGCAGTATATAGACAGAAGATAAGAGGCTATACCGTTGTCATCAACGCCGCGGAAGCGGACGGCAAGACCGCGGGATTGATCTCCCGGAAGCCCAGTTTGATAAAGCCCTACGACTCCGCGTTTATGCTCTCCAGTTCTTACAAGGAGGATATTGGTTTTTCCGTTCTGCCCTTTAGGAGCTTTTAAGCCGTCCACAAAGAGTTTATCTGTAGGAATAAGGGGGATGCCACGCCATAGAATGAAAGTTCCGCCCGCTATATTGGCAGTTGCAGGGGGAACACCTCGCCGTGTGCATTCACGTTCAAAGGCGGCTATCGCCCTGGGATGCGCAAGAAAAAATGAAGGCTCTTTCCACACCTTTGATATAAGCTCATCCAGATCATCGGGCATCGGGGAACCGTAACGGGCTTTAATATGCTGGGAAGGAGCAATATTTTTTAGAAGTCCGTAATCATCGTTATTAATGATCTGGCTCTCCTGACGTTCCCTCAAACTTTCTATTGCAAGCGATATCTGTTCCGCACTCTGATCAAAAGGTGCGCTGTAGACATCGGCAACCTTTGTATCAATATTCAGGATAGCGGCGATTGAGCTTAACTGATATTCCCTCGGTTTGGTTTGGTACTCAACATATCCTTTCGGAATATCGGTCTTTTTTGGATCCTGCGTGCATAGCACATCAAGGGGAGTATCGCCTTCCACTACCATGTTTACACGGTATATGCCCGCTTCAAGCCCTTTAAACTCCAAAAGATGGGTAAGCCATCTAGGGGTAAGCGCTCCAAACTGCGGCGGAGTTTTTATAACATTGGCGAGCTGATAAGCCGCCTCGCGTCCTAACGCGTTAAGTTTTTGTCCTGCCATAGATTCTTCCTCCGTATAATATATTTACAATATTTAATATTGCGGTAAACTCTGATCTACATCCCTTGCCCATGCATTTACTCCGTCCTGCAGATTTAAGAGTCTCCCTGAATATCCGGCTTCTCTCAAAGCTCTGATGGCAAAGATGCTGCGCTGACCGATTTTACAGATAAAAACCGTATCTTTCGCAGGATCAAGCTCTTCTTTGCGGCGGGCAAGCTGCCCCAAAGGGATGGGAAAAGATTTCGGAAACCTAAATATCGCCTGTTCATGGGGCTCGCGTACATCAACGATCTGAACGTCATCGCCATCGTCAAGGCGTGTTTTCAGCTCTTTAGCGGTTATTACATCTACCGGCAGCTCTTCTTTGGATGTAAGTCCGCAAAACTCCTCATAGTCTATAAGCTCTTTTATTGCGGGATTTGCACCGCAGACAGGACAGTTTGGATTTTTATTCAATTTAAGTTCGCGAAACTTCATATTCCATGCATCAAATAGGAGAAGCCG
>JAITJJ010000029.1 GCA_031278965.1 Deferribacteraceae bacterium | reverse complement strand
GGGGGCTCAAATGAGAACGCTAACAAGTTGATAAGGGAATTTATCAAGAAGTGGGGGGATATATCCAAACTACCGGTGGCATATATCAAACGGATATAGCGGTGGATAAACTCATATCCCCGCCGAATATTCGGATACAAAACCGCTAATGAAATCCGAACAATCCGAATCGTTTGACACTGGCGGAAGAGGACTTCATTTCTTACAACTTACCCCTTAGAGTTTTTGTTTTACTTTCAAAATTCTTTATTATATAATACGTTACTGTTTAGAGTTTTGAGGTGCCCTGATGAGGAAAGGTTTTTCTATGGTGGAGCTTGCTATAGTCCTTGTGGTGATAGGAATCATCATGGGGATGGCGTTGAAAGGCGGTGAGATAATTGAATCCGCTAGGATCCGCAAAGAAGCGAGGAAGTTGGAGCGCTTTGAAATAGCTGTTGCCGTTGCCGTTCAAAAGTTGGGTCCTAAGGGGACGGTGGGGCAACTTGAAACCTATGACAACACCAGCAACTATTTAAGCGAAGATTTTTTCCAAGATAATGGTTTGCTTGTTGCCGCCGATTATGAAACCTATACCATGCCCCTGAGCACGGGTCCTGAACAGAGGAAGAGAATATATAACTCCCGTTTGGATAACAACGGAGGGGTTACCGATTTTACCGTGCGGGGAGATCCGGGTGCAACCCTTGTGTTTTCCAGCGCTCCGTTTCTGATATGCCAGCTTGAAAATATCCTTGATGACCGTGATAAGGTGACGGGGCAGGGGGCCATAAATTTTTTGAATTTTACCGACATAGACGGGCAGGCATATGAACTTGCCGATCTTGAGAATACCACCACCGCAAAACTTAATTATTTCTGCACACAAAGGTGGACGCATACTTATATTGCCGGCACCAGTTGGGGAGAGTATTTCTGGCGGCTTCTATAGAAACTTCAGGCGTAGGGAGCGCCGCCTTGCCGCCTCTCTCCGATAGCGGCGAAGCGGCTGAAAAGTTAGGGGAGTTTTCAGCCGCTCTGACGGCGTGTAAAAGTCAATCTGAAAATTACTTCTTCGCGGCGGTTTTATGACTCTTCTTTTTAATACCGATTCTTTTGAAAAACGTGCGGCGATTCTGGAGAACGGGAAGCTTGTGGAGTTTTACCGTGAAAAAAGCCGGAGGGAAGAGGTTATCGGAAACATTTATAAAGGGAAGGTTCTAAAAGTTATGCCAGGCTTGGAGTCCGCTTTTATAGATATAGGTCTGGACAAGGCGGCTTTTTTAAGCGTATCCGACATACGGGCGGATGCACAGGCAGACGAGTTGCCCCGCATTGAAAACCTTCTTAAAGAAAAAGATGAACTCTTTGTGCAGGTGATCCGTGATCCAGTCCGCAGCAAGGGGGTTAAGCTCACAGCATATATCTCTCTTGTCTCCTGTTATCTGGTTTTAAACCCGTTTGTCCCCCAATCTTCGGTTTCATCCAAAATCCGCCCCAAGGGGGAGCGGAAGAGACTTGGCGCTATATTGAATGAAATTACCCCGCCCGGCTATGGCCTTATTGCCCGCACCAACTCCGCCGGATTAAGTAAAGACGTACTGATTTTATCCCGGGATGAGCTTATTAAACAGTGGGAGGATATTAAAAAGAGGGGAGAAACCGCTAACGCCCCGAAACTGCTCTATGAGGAAGTATCCATTATCCCCCGCCTTTTAAGAGAGATAAGGCAGACAGAGTTGGAAGAAGTTATAACGGACGACGCGAAAATATCCCAATTCCTGCCGATTGACTTTCCGACAGATAAAGTGACGTTCTACTCCGGCGATACCCCTATTTTTGCCCACTATGGCATTGAATCTGAAACGGAAAAGATATTTAACCGCAAGATACGTCTCCCTTCCGGAGGCTATATCGTTATTGATCAAACGGAGGCTCTTACTGTTATTGATGTTAATACCGGGCGTTTTACGGGAACGGTTGATCTGGAGAATACCGCTCTGGAAACCAATCTGGAGGCAGCCCGAGAGATAGCTCGCATTTTAAGATTGCGGGATATAGGCGGCATCATAGTTGTGGATTTTATTGATATGCAGGATGCGGAAAATCGCGGGAAGGTGGCGGGGGAGATGAATCTTCTCCTTGAAAAAGACAGATCCAAGGCTTCTGTGGTAGATATAACTCCTTTGGGGCTTATGGAGATCACCCGCAAACGCTCCGGCGGTTCGCTGACATCCTCCGCATACGAGCCATGTGAATATTGCGGCGGGAAAGGGGCAATAAAAAGCGCCATCGCCGTTTGCTCGGATATTCTTTCTGAGCTAAAAGCGGAGGGAGCGAAAACAAACGGGGGAGGGTTTGTAATAGAAACATCCCCCGCAGTATCTGCAATCCTAAACGGAGATGCTAAAGAGGCGCTTGCCTCCATAGCTGAAAGATACGCTCTTAATGTGGATATTATTACCCGTGCGGCTTTTCGCAAAGACAGTTACCTGCTCAGTCATAGAACTTTCCTGAAGGAGGGGTGATGTTTTCCGTGTTCTCTATCCCAACCTACTTTGTTTCCTTCTTTCTCCCCCTTTCCATATCCTTTGCGCAGATCTCGGTTATCCCGCTTTTAGGGGTGTTTATTTATAAACTCTATCGCGGCGAAAACAGGGATTTTTGGAAGAACCCGTATCTTAAATATATATTTATAGTGATGGGTGCTCTGGCGCTTACCGCTGCCTTAGGGGAATACCCCGCCAAATCTTTTAAGGTTTATAAACAGGTGGTATGGCTTCTGATGTTTATATTCGGCTACTACTTATGCAAAGGGGAACTTCAAAATATAATAATCTGGTTTTCCGCAGGCGGAGCGTTTTCTTTTGTTTTGGGATTGAGCAGATTTTTTACTGTGGGAACCACATCCGGTTACGGCGGCTTGGAAGGCTTATACCGCGGGGCTGTCCGCTACGGAAACGCAATGGCTCTCATAGCTTTTCTTATAACGGCGGTGCTTGTCTTTAAGCTGTATAAAACTCCCATAGTCAGGAATATACTACTTTTCCTCTTGCTCTATGTGCTTGCCGCTCTCTTAGGTTCCTCCACAAGAGGAGCGATTCTCCCGTTTTTCGCGGCGGAAGGGGCGCTGTTTCTAATTATCTTTAAGCGGAAGGGAGCACTCCTGATACTTGGATTTGCAGCAATAACTCTAATCTTAATCCTTCTGGTTCCCGAGCTAAGGTTTAAGTTTTCGCCCAAAGAGTTAAATATATTTGATCCCGCTACCTCTCTGGGGTGGCGTTTCGAGCTATGGAAGGTAAGCTGGAAAGTATTTCTTGAAAATCCGATCACCGGGGTGGGGCTTACCAACCTCCAATCCAGCTATCTTATTCATATGCCTGTTAAATATCACTCCACAGCCCATGCCCATAACAACGTTTTGCAGCTTTTGGCGGAGCACGGAATAGTAGGATTTGCGGCGGTATCCCTCTTAGTGCTTAGATTTTTTATAGCGCACATTAAAAGCGCATTAAGAAAGAACTCTTATGGGATAACCGGCGCCGTATTCACAGGATTATTTGTTTTGGAAGGAATAACAGAATATAACTTTTTTGACGGACAGCTAAGTATGCTGTTCTGGCTTATCACCGGGACTCTAATTAGGGAGGGTGAGGAATGTTCCACATAGTAACGGGCATTTTATTTACTGCGGGGTGCTATCTTATAGGTTCAATCCCGGTCGCCTATATTCTGGTAAAAGTTATTTCCGGAGCGGATATTCGCTCGGTTGGGAGCGGAAATGTGGGGGCTACCAATGCGGGACGGGTTTTGGGAAAACCGGGCTTTGTGTTGGTTTTAATCCTTGATACTCTGAAAGGGTTTCTTCCGATATTCCTCTCTTTAAAACTGTGTCAAATTTACGGTTTTCCGAGAGATATACCGCTCTTTTGCGCTATGGCTGTAATTTTAGGGCACGCTTTCCCTATATATCTTGGTTTTTCCGGGGGTAAAGGGGTTGCAGCCAGTCTAGGGGTGTTTATTGCGCTTGCACCTATCCCTGTGTTAGGCGCGGCTTCAACCTTTTTGCTGTCTGTGTTCTTTACCCGCATGGTAAGCGTAGGTTCTATGCTTGCGGCAATCGTGAATGCAATAATGATTTTCATCCTATATTCTAAGTGGCAAGGCTTGTGCGTATTTGCAACTCTTGTTGCGTTATTTGTAATATATAAGCATAGGGGGAATATAAAACGGATTTTGGCGGGAACAGAGAATAAGGTTTTCAATAAATGAAAAGCGAGTTCATGAGAGAGGCTGCAGCGCTTGCCGTTAAGGGGAAAGGGTTCACCAAAACAAACCCTTGCGTTGGTGCAGTGTTGGTAAAAAATGGGAATATAATATCCTCCGGCTGGCATGAAAAATTTGGCAGGGCACATGCGGAAAAAAATGCGATTCTCCGCGCTGGCAGCATATCTAAAGAATGTGAACTCTTCGTTACTCTGGAACCGTGTTCCACCAGCGGAAAAACTCCGCCGTGCACCAAGCTCATAAAAAGAGCCGGCATAAAAAAGGTTTATATAGGAACGCTTGATCCTAATCCCGCCCACCGCGGACGGGGAGTGCAAATCTTAAAAGATGCGGGTATAGAGGTGGAGGTTGGTATAGAGGAAAGTTTGTGCAAAGAAATAATAGAGGATTTTCGCAAATATATCACCACCCGCACTCCGTATGTAACCTTAAAGATAGCTCAAAGCCTTGATGGAAAGATAGCTACAGCATTAGGGGAGTCTCAATGGATCACCTCAGAGGCATCCCGTATTGATGTTCACTCTTTAAGAAATGAGATGGACGCTGTTTTAACAGGGATAAAAACCGTCTTGGCAGATAACCCTCATTTGACGCCCCGTCCCGCTGTTAAATCTCCCCCTTTAAGGGTGGTGCTGGATGCTTTTGCAAGGCTGCCGTTAGATTCAAATGTTGCGGATGTAAAAGAAGCCCCCACCATCTTATATACCGGACGGAACATTGATGCGGAGCAGATTAAACGCCTGAATGACTTGGGAATTGAAACCGCATCAGTAAGCGAAACGGATGGTCTGTTGAACCTTAACGAGGTATTGGATGACTTGGGGGCGCGCGGAATAATGAACCTTCTTGTAGAGGGGGGGGCGGGAGTATTTACTTCTTTTCTGGAGAGGAATTTAGCTGATAGGTTGCTAATCTATACTGCGCCGATATTACTGGGCGGGAGCTTTTCAGCCATCGGCGGCTTTGCAAAATTAAGGTTGAAAAATGCTCCCAGACTGGAGAATATAAAGATAAAAAATATTGAGGGAGACATAAGGATAGAGGGAAAATTTGTCCGGGAACGGTAGAAAGTTGCGGGCAAAGGGGAAATTTCGGAATTCTCTTTCTATGTTTGGCTCTATTTTATCTTGCATTTAAGTTTGAAAGATAATAGATACAAGTTGCTTTTAAGGTATCGAATATTTGAGAGTTTTCACTTATAGATATAGAGTGCAATTTTTTAAAGTCAACTAAAGTTTCCGGCTCTGTAAGTGCAACCCAAAGTTTTATACTCAAATCAACCATTTCGATTTTCTTGGAAACGACTTTAGTGCGCCTTGTAAATCGCCCAAGAT
>JAITJJ010000013.1 GCA_031278965.1 Deferribacteraceae bacterium | reverse complement strand
CGGCGGCGCTCTTCTTTTCCGGAGCGGCAAGCCCTCCGAGATATATCCTCCCGTATTCCGCCGCGCTCTCAATATCCAGATCGCCCGCCAAAACAAAAACAAAGTTGCCCGCATCTCCGAAATTCGCCTTATACAGCTTTAGAAGAAGTTCCGGTGTTATGGCGGCAAGATCGCCGCTCAAAAGATAGTTTCTCCGATATTTGCTGTTATTCATTGCTTTTACCGCATCGCGGAAAAAGAGGGTTTTCTTATCCTTTTCGGTATTTATAAGGCTGGTTTCAAGCCTTTTTATAATTGAGGCAAAGGCATTTTTATCAACATTCGGAGCAGTGAAATTCTTATAAAGAAGTTGAAAAAGGGTTTCAATATCAACACTGTCTCCCCCGCCGCCAAATTCAAACGAATATTCAGACACGGACGGGGCGGCATTTACCCGTTTGCCTGCCATAAACATTTGCAGCTGCCTTCCGGTGATATTATCAAAGCCGCTTGAGGCTATCACCTGAGGGAGAATATCCATATCTACCACTTCATCGTCTTTTAGCGCCGACAGCCCGCCCGGTTTTCTGGCTTCAAAGGTGAAGTGCCCTTTATCGGCAGCGTTCTTTTTTACAAAGAGGCGGACGCCGTTTGCATAAGTGATAAGCTCCCCGTCCACATTCTCATATCTCTTTCTCGATAAGATATCCCCCCCTTGAGGGATATTGTCTATGAGCTTATCTACGGAAATCTCCTGCACATCAGGTTCAAGCGCCATTGCGGCGATTTCTCCCAAAATATTGACGAAATCCTCCGCTTTTAAAATTATCCTGGACTTATCCCTTTCGGGCACCGTGACAAGAACCAAGACGCTTTTGCTTTTTAGGAGATTGCTGAAAGCACGGTTGTAATCGGCAAGTTCTGTTTCGCTGAAGATTCTGTCAAGCAATGCCTTGTCTTGAGTGAACTCGGTGAAATATCCGCCGCTTGTATCATAATCCGCAAGAGATTCCGCATATTTGGAGGACTGATATTTATAATCCGGACTTGCCGCCCTTTCCAAAAAGGTTTTCTGGTTGGTGATAAACTCTTTAAGCTCCGTCTCTGAAAAACCAAACCGTTTTGCCTTCTCTGCCTCAATAAGGGCTGTTCTGATATCGTTTTCCAGGTTTTCAGGCTTTGTCATAACAATAAAGCGCAGCATAGAAAGGTTATTATCCATATTTGCCTTTCCGCTGCGGAAACTCAAAAGGTCTGTCCGTTTTTCAAGAATGGCCGCCCCTACCCGCTTATTGAGCATATTTAGGGCTCCGCTTTCCAAAAACGACTTTTTCAGCTCTTTATATCTGCTTATCCGCCCTTCTTCCTCAAAGAAAGTAATGGAAAAAGATGCGGAAGTAATTTCCGGATCGCTGATTATACCCAGAACAGTCCCGTTTGACAAAGGAACCGTATCATCTGCTCTCTTCGGGGTATCCTTTTTCTTAAGCTCTCCGAAATACCTCTTTACCATATCTTCGGCTTTCACCGTATCAACGTTGCCTACTATAACGAGAGCAGAATTGGAAGCGGCATACCATTTGTCGTAATAACCTTTGACCAGATCCCTGTCCGCACCGGAGACTACCTCTGTAAGCCCTATCGGCTCTCTAAGCGGATATAGGGAACCCGCATAGATATATTCGGCGGATTTTCTGCGGACGCGGTTTGCCGCATCGTTTCTGGAGCGCCACTCTTCAATAATTACTCCTTTCTCTTTTTCTATCTCTTTTGGATCAAAGCTTACCCCGTCAACCCAATCCCGCATGATTCCGAAAGCGTCTTCCAGAAGGGTTGCGTTGTCCGACGGGATGGTCAGAAGGTATCTTGTGTTCTTGTAGGCGGTAAACGCGTTGGAATCTTTCCCGAAAACAAGCCCCGCCGCCTCCATAAACTTTATCAGGTCGTTGGATTTATAATTTTTGGTTCCGTTGAACGCCATATGCTCCACAAAGTGGGCGATCCCTCTCTCCTCCTCCGTTTCGTTCAGAGAACCGCTTCTGACATTGAGTTGCAACTCAATCTTATCTGCCGGGAAATCGTTATATCTAATGTAATACTTAAATCCGTTTTCTAAACTCCCTGTTACGGTTTTATCACTGAACGGGAGAACAAAATCCTCCGAAAGTTCAACGGACGGGGCAAGCATCCCTTTCCCAGCACAGGCGGCTATAAAAAGGATTATCACAAAAAGCGCGAAAAATTTGAATCTCATCTATCTCTCCAAAAAGGCTAGTATCCTTCCAATACGAAGTTCACATTTACGTTTATCTTTGCATTTACTGTGGCGCCGTCTTTTTTAGCAGGAGTAAACCGCCAGTTTTTCACGGCGGCGAGGGCGGCGTTCTCAAACACATTCGGCGGATTGGCTTTAATTATCTTGGGTTCTAAAACATTTCCCTCTTTATCCACTATAAAACTTACGGTAACCCCGCCTTCAATCCTATTCTCTTTTGCATATTTCGGGTAATCCGGTTTTGTATTGACAATTGCTTTGGGTTTTACATCCAGTTCTCTTAGAGAGAAGGTTGCCGAACCAACCGCCCCTCCGCCTCCGCACGATGCGCCGTTGCAAATATGGGGTGTTTCCAGCATGGCGGTTTGATTATCAGTATTCAGGGTTTCCGAGCTGTCAGAAGAATCGGAGGATTCTTCGGTTTGAGCTCCGTCCGCCGCTGCAACAGCCGCAACTTCTTCTGATACCTCTTCCTGCGGTTTTGTTTCCGCAACCGCAGGCTTAGGCTCAGGCTTAACTTCAGGCTTAGGCTTTACCGGTTTGGGTTTTACTTCCGGTTTTACTTCCGGCTTAGGTTTTACCTCTGGTATAACCTCTTCTCTTTTCGCCGGGGGAGGCGGCACGCCGATCTCCTCAGCCGGAGGGAGGGGGATCGCCGCGGGAGCCTTTATTATTGATGTTGACATCTGGAGGGTAACAAGTGGATCACTCCCGTTTCCCATAAAAAAACCTCCGGCACCAAAGAACGCCGCCGTAAAAATTGCAACATGAATAACAATGGATTCAACGGCGGAACGGATCATCCGGATACCTCTGTCTGCAGATCAATCTTTTCAAAACCGCACTCTTTCAGCAAACTCATAAGCTCCGCAAACGGCTGAATAGCGGCTCTTCTGTCCGCTCTTACCGTTATGGGGGCACTCCTGCTTGTTTTTAAAAGAATCTCCCTTATTTCAGGGAGGGCGCGCGGGGTTGTATCAAAATAAAAGATTCCGTCCTCTGAAATATCAATAATTACACTCTCAATGGCGCCCTCGGAGTGGGAAACTACGGGAAGCTCCACAGGGATTGCCCCTGTTTTTATAAAAGTGGCGGTGGCAAGCACTATGGTTAAAAGCACCAGCATGATATCTATAAAAGGCACTACATTTATTGAATCAATGCTCTTTTCTTTCACTTGCTGCCCTCTCTTACAAGAAGAAGCTCATTTACTTTGCGGAGCAGTATATTATAGAGCACAATTGCGGGAATTGCGGTTAGGAGCCCGGCGGCTGTGGCTTTAAGCGCAAGAGCCAAGCCTGTCATAATAGCGTTTACATTTGCCACCCCGCCTTCGCCTAGCACAAGGAATGTGTGTATGATCCCCAGTACAGTCCCCAAAAGCCCCACATACGGGGCGTTGCTGCCGACTGTGGCGATAATATAGAGCCGTTTTGTAAGCACCATTTCATATATCTCAACTGACGGATAATCAGAGGATTTAACCCGGCTAAAAAAGCGAAACCTCTCTATCGCCACCGCCACCGCTATAATGCTCATAAGGACAAGAAGCCCTATGACGCCGTAATCTATTATATTTTTCATAATTTATAAGCCCCCCCTCAAGCAGATTAAATCAACTAGTATTTGCCTGTCAAGGCTATAAAAGCGTCCTCCAAACTTATGTTAAACAACTCCGCCGACACCTTTTCTCCAAGTTTGGCGGAAAAATACTCATCCGCATTATCAGGCGCAATTTCACAGATAATCTCGTTTGCCGCGCTGGTGATCGACACGTCTTTTATCTCTTTTTCCGCCGCAAGCTCTTTAAGGTCTTTTGTCTTTTCTATCCTATAGCCGAAAAGCCCTTTTTTAAGCTCTGATAACGGAGCGGAGCGCAGTATGCGCCCTCTGTCTATTATCAAGGCGTCGTCCACAAACCTTTCCAAATCCTGAACGATGTGGGAGGTAATTAATACCGTCTTTTCCCGCTCTTTAACGTAGTAGTTGAGGTGGTCTATGAAAAGTCTGCGATAGCCCGCGTCAAGCCCCATGGAAAAATCGTCCAGTATAAGAATCTCCGCGTTTTGCGCCATAAGCACAGCAAGGGCAACTTGGGAGCGCTGCCCGCACGACATATTTTTTATCTTATGCGTTTTTTTAAGCCCTAATTTTTTCATAAGGTATGCATAGATTTGAAAATCCCAATCGGGATAAAAACGGCTGTAAAACTTCTCTGTCTCCTCTATGTTCATAAATTCGTATGAGAGATGCCCTTCATGAAGCAGACCGATCTTCCGCTTTGTCTTGGGCGACAGGCGGTGGGCATCCTCACCGAAAACAAGGCATGTCCCGCTGTCGGGTTTCAAAAACCCCATCATTATATTAATGGTAGTGGTTTTCCCCGCCCCGTTTTTCCCAAGGAGACCGAAGGTTTTACCTTTTTCAACGGAAAAGTCTATTCCGTGCAAAACCTTATTTTTCCCGTAACTATGGGTAAGCCCGGCAATTTCAATAATTTTTTCACTCATAAATAAAACGCCTTATATTAAAAACAAAATTAAATGCAATTAACTTTCTTGCTGTTATAGGGTTAAAATATTTTCGTGTCAATTAAATATTAAAGTTAAATCTTTTAATATTATAGGCGTGTTTTTTTGGTATACACCATAACGGACAGAAAGTCATTAATTTTCTCTTAAAAGCCAATAATTACAAGGTTATGCAAAGTTATTTAAAAAGATTTAAAGTTAAGAAAAGTATGCAAACCGTTAAAAAAAGCAGCGGCAAACGGAGATAATTTGCCTAGAATATATACAAAATTATAACAGGAGGATCGTTATGTCAGTGTTCGTTAGGTGCCGTAAATGTTCCTCTTTCCACTCCTATCGCGAGGAGTGCAAGTGCGATTATAGGGGTAAGGAGGATATACGGGACGATTGCATATACATATCCGAAGAGACCTCCAAAAGCAATAGAAGCCGAGCCGTTCCCTTAACGGAGGAATTAGCCGATTTTTTTAATTAAGACCGAAGCCACCTACGACTACAATCACGCTCTTATTCCATTTTTAATTCATCAAGGCATTAATTATCCAAGGTGATGAGGTAATGGAGGGTGTAATCTCCGGAGAGTTTTCAAGCTTAAAAAGCTCATCGACCAAGTGATACTCCAAAGCGTTGATGCCAGAAAATACGCGATTGCAGAACCCTTTTCCTATAAGCTTGTCCCATATGTGTTCAACGGGATTCAATTCCGGGGAATAAGGGGGCAAAAAAGTTATGCGAATGTTTGCCGGAACCTTCAGTGAACTTAACTTGATTTATGCCAACCGGCACCATCGGCAACCATGATTATCCGTTCCCCTTCTTGGCACGAGGAGAGTGTGTCAGGGAATATCTGCATGCAATCTGTATCTCAAGGTGGC
>JAITJJ010000165.1 GCA_031278965.1 Deferribacteraceae bacterium | reverse complement strand
CAACCACCTTTCTGAGAGAGGGCTCGCTTCCCGTCAGCAAACTTTTAAGACGCTCGGGATCGCTCTCGTCAGACAAGAGGGCGATGGAGGCTCCGCAAGCCTCAGATACAGCCTCCTCTGGTGAAGATATAAGCTCATAAAATTTTTCTTTGGAGTTCATATCTCCAAGCCATCCAAGCACCAAAACGGCGGCGCAAACAACATTGGAATACTGTGAGGAGAGAGCGGATCTTATAACCTCTATAGAGCTATCGTCTCCCGCTCTCCCAAGCGACAGAAGCGCCTGTTCATTCAGAACAGGGTCGTCAGCCTTAACCGCATTTAAAAGCGCTTTGCGGTATTCGTCATTGAAGTTTAAGCCGATATATACAGAGATAAATTCTGCATGTTCGCTATTGTGCAAAAGCTCCACAAGTTCACTGATTGAGTAGCTTCCGTAGTCTTGTTCAATTGTAAAGTGCTTGGTTAGATTGGCTATTTCAAAAGTGCTTAAAACGCCGTCTGATAAGTTCACAAGTTTCAGGACAGCCTTTTTAGTATCGGCGGCTTTGCGTAATGCCAGAAGCTGCGCTATAATATCGCTTTTTATATAATATAGGTTTTTTAGGTCAACTTTGATAGCTTCCGCGGGGATGCTGTTCACCGCTGTAAAAACCTCGTCAAAATCTTTCCGCTGAACACCGTCCGAAACAGTTACGGTGATCTCCTTTCCCAAAGTTTGCAATTTCAAATTCATCTCACACCGCCGCTTTATCTAAATTATCAAATATCTTGAATACCTTTTCCAACCCGGTGAAAGAGAACATCTCACGGATCTCTTTAGACATATCGCAAAGTCTAAGCTCAACCTTGGATTTATTGGCAAGTTTTAGCAGGTCTATAATCTCTCTGAGACCGGAACTGTTTAGATAGACAACATCCTTAAACGACAGGATAATGACGGCGGAATTGCTGAAAAGCGCTGAAATCTTTTCTTTGTAGGAGAACCCTGTATTGCCGTTAATTTCTCCCTCCAGATATACCGTTTGTTTGCCTCCGATAATCTCTTTTTCCATGAATCCTCCAAAAAAACTGCTTAAAATGGGGTCATGCCCATTTCCAAACAACCTGAGTGTAGCATAGTCACAATTTTTTTACTACAAATATCGTTACATCATCTTCAAACGGCTTTCCGCCCGTGAACCCTCTTACATCGTCCATAATCTCTTCTATAATTCTGCTGCAATCTGTATCGCTATACATTATAAGTCGGCTTATAACCCTGTCAAGCCCATATTGTTCTCTTTCCGCGTTCATCGCCTCCACCAGGCCGTCAGTATACATAAAGAGGATATCCCCGTCATATAGGGTAAGCTTTTTTTCTTCATACTCCATACCGGGGAAAGCAGCCAAAAACATCCCCTCCGCCGACAATTTGCGAACCATCATATCCGATCTGTCAAAGTGCAGCACCGGATTATGCCCGGCGCTTGCATAGTTTATCTCCCCGGTATTGCTGTTGAAAACAGTGTAAAACATGGTAACAAAATCCCTTGTATGCACATTATCGCATAGAATCTCGTTTACCATCATCAACGCTTCGGCGCTTGATATTATGTCATAGGTATAAGAGCGCATTATCGCCCGTGCCATAGCCATAATAACGGCGGCGGGGGTGCCATGCCCGGACACGTCCGCAATCGTAAACCCCCAGTATCCGTTGCTCATCTCAATACAATCATAGTAATCGCCGCCGGCGTGTTCAGCAGGGGTATAAAATGAACCGAATGCGTATTTTTTGATGGCAGGCAGGCTCTCCGGCAGCAAACTCTGCTGAAGTTCCCCCACCTGTTTAAGTTCATCGTTAATAAGGTTTTGAGCAATCTTAAGTTGATCGTTCATACGGAGAAGGTCTTTATTGAGAAGAGCCATCTGCCGCTGCTTCTCATCATTTTCCTCCTGTGAAAGGCGAATTTCATTGATTAGGTGAAGCTCACGAGTGGTATCCCGCACGGATTCCACCAAAAATTCGTTAAAGTGTTCAAAGGAGACTGTAACGTTCCTGTCTCCCATTGTACGGGAAGATCTACTGGTTTTTTTGTTCACAAAAGGGCAGTCTTTGCAAACCCCATTATAGCCGTAAAAGTGGTAGCATTTGGAAGGGGGAGGTGTTGCAGTGCGGAGAGGAGACCACTCTTTTATTATATAGTTTGACATAACGATCTTCTGATTTCGGTCTATGACCAAAAGACCGTAAGGCACATTATTGACTATCCCCATAAGAAAATCGTAATCACTGCGGATAGCCCTGCTTTTTAAGGACGCTTCTATCTGCTTTGCTTTAAGTTCCTTCATAGCGTGCCGGTATGAATTGTTTTGCTTGTAAATCTCGGTTATATTGTGAAGACTCTCTACAATCTCTTTCCCTTCCGCACTCTGTTCAACGGCAAAAACACGGCGGCTGCCGTCTGTTGATATTATATCGTGGACCCCGTCTTTCTCCTCCTCTCTTTTATCTTTAACACAAAAGGGGCATGGGGCGCTTCTTCCCGCAACAGCCGAGTAGCATATCTCCCCGGCTGTCTCCCGCCCGATTATCTCTGTAAGGCGGGGAGAGGCATAGGTTATGCAATAGTTTTCATCAACCGCAAAAACTACACAAAATTTGCCGAGAAGTTTAGATAAATTCATATTGCTTCGTTAACTCTAAATATATCTAAAAGTTTAAAGAACAAAGAGAGTTTTAGCAAGGAGAAATTTATCTTTTTAGAAAGGCTTATCCCTTCCCTGATGACACTATATTAAGCATCCTAATATACCTGAGCGGTGCCATTGCCCAGATAGCGGGCTGCAACTCTCTTTCCTGTTGCGGGGTTCAGCACGGGGAAAGTTTTTCCTTCCACAGCGTCGCCGTCCGCGACGGCATTTATCTCTATGAAGAGATCCCCGTTTTTATAGATCAGTCTTATCGGCTCCCCTTTAACCCGATCAGGTT
>JAITJJ010000007.1 GCA_031278965.1 Deferribacteraceae bacterium | reverse complement strand
TAAAGGAAAAGGGTTCTGCAATCGCGTATTTTCTGGCATCAACGCTTTGGAGGATCACTTGGTCGATGAGCTTTTTAAGCTTGAAAACTCTCCGGAGATTACACCCTCCATTACCTCATTACCTTGAATAATTAATGCCTTGATGAATTAAAAATGGAATAACAACTGCTTGAAAGAATATAATGACCCTAAAAAGTTTACCGTTTCTAAAATATCTTCCCGCCGAGTTTGTTCATAATATCTGCAAAACGGGGGAAACTCTTATCTATGCAGGCAGTGTCCGAAATCTCCGTTGAACCAGCCGCAAGCCCCGCTACCGCCAGAGACATGGCGATCCGGTGATCCTTATGGGAGTAAACAAGCGCACCCAGGAGGTTTGAGGGATGAACAGTAAGGCCGTCTTTATGTTCTTCTATTCTCCCTCCCATCTTTCTTAACTCTCCGGCTATGGCGGCGATTCGGTCGCTCTCCTTTTTTCTTGCCGCCGCCGCCCCTCTTATACGGGTGGGAGTTGATGCGAAACAAGCTGTGACTGCCAGAATGGGGAGGAAGTCTATACAGCTGTTTATATCAATATCAATTCCTTTCAAGCCTTCTTTTTTAAAAACTTTCAGGCTTCTCCCAACATGAGCGAATCCGCCTCCCATCTCGGAAAATATATCAATGGCAATCTTATCTCCCTGCGGTTCGCTTAAATCAAGATTTTCCAAAGTAATTTCAGAACCTGTCACAAGTGCTGCCGCAATTGGGAAAGCGGCGGAGCTGAAATCTCCGGGCACGGTGTAATTAAAGGCTTTTATCTCTCCTCCGGTAACGGAATATCTTTCATAATTTTCGTTTTTATACGTTACGCCCAACTTGTTTAACCAATAAAGGGTGAGTTCAATCCAGGGTTTCTCCCCCGGATTGCGGACCCTTACCTCGGTTATTTTTCCGTCAAGCACGGAAGCAAGTATCAAAAGAGCGCTGACAGGCTGGGAATCCTCTCCGTCAAGCTCTGTTTCACAGCGCGCAATGCCGCCTTTTACTATTATCGGGGCATATCCATTACCCGGTGCGGACACCGCAAAAACGCCCAGGCCGGAAAGCCCGTCCAACAAAGGTTGCATTGGGCGCAATGTTCTTATGGAACGGTCACCGGTGAATATTGTATAATTGGGGGATAGGGCGGCAAGAGCCGCACAGAAACGGAGAACCTGCCCGGAGTTTCCCGCATCTATCACATCTCCATGAAACACAGGTTTTCCCGCCACTCCATGCACAATAAGATCATTCCCGTTCCGGTTTATCGCTGTGCCCATGGCAGATACGGCATATATCATCCTGTCTGTATCCGGAGAGGGGAGAACTTCCTTAATCCTGCTTGTTCCTTCAGCTAAAGAAGCGAATATAATGGAACGCATGGTTTGAGATTTTGATGCTGGAACGGTTATAACCCCCGCAAGCTCCGATTTTTCAACTTTCAGATTCATCTTTACCGCTTTCCTTTTTTAAAAACTTTCCTTATTCTAAATCTGAAACAGCATTACGGCAATCCGTTTCTTTTTTCTGACTATTCTTTCTTGTAAGACCTATATACTCCAAGCACCCTAAGCATAAGGCAGTAATCCGAGAGCAGCTTTAAGATCCCTGTAAACTCCTTATCCAGAATACAGCATTCCACATCCATAAAGAATATATAATTCCACGCCCCGCCTTGCATAGGCCTTGATTCAAGTTTACTGATATTAACCCCTTTTTCGTAAAAGATCTCAATTACTCCCTTTAATCCGCCGGGCTTGTTGGATACGGCAAAAACAAGAGAGCTCTTATCCGCCCCCATATCTATTGGAGGTTTGGCGGATACCAGAAAAAAACGGGTTCTGTTATCCGCAACATCTTCAATATCTCTTGCCAGAACGTTTAAGTTATAACGCGAGGCAAGAGAGTAATGACCCACAACAGCGGCGCCCGCCTCATTTAATGCTTTGACGGCGGCCTGAGAGGTGCTTTCCAAAGAGATCTGCTTTGCGCCTGGCGTATTCTCCGTAAGCCACTTTGCTGCTTGTCCCAGAGGCTGCCTATGGGAGTATACGGCTTTAATATCATAAAGTTCCGCTTCTTTGCTCATAAGAGAGAGAGTTATCCGATTTTCCCACTCTGCATGGATATGCACATTGTGACGCAGGAACATATCAAGACTCTGAATCACCGTCCCATATGCGGAGTTTTCAAACGGTACTACTCCGTAATGGCAGATTTCGCGTTCCACCGCTTCAAAAACCTCCGTTAAATTCACTCTGGATATATAATTTAGCGATTCGCCGAGATAATCCAGAGCGGCAATATGGGAGAAGGTGCCTTCAGGTCCTAAATAGGCGATACTCAGATCTTCCTGAAGCGCTCTTGAAGAGGAAAGTATCTCTTTATATATGGATATAAGGTGTTCTTTCGGAAGCGGGGTAATCTCCACTCCGCTGGGTGTGTGTTTTGGGAGACTGCGGGCATTGAACTCCGTTATTCGTTCCAGAAGGGCGCTCTCTCTTTCGGGGCGAAAAACAGGAAGGCTAAACTCTTTTTTTGCCTCCCCCACTTTCACGCTGAGGGCAGCCCTTTCTCCAAGAAGGGCAATGATCCTCTCATCAACAGCATCGATCTTTGTACGCAGTATATCAAGACGGAATATCTTATTCTCATCGCTCATAGTCAACTCTCTTTAATATCTTCATTTATTCGTATACCAAAGTGCCTCCCCGCACTGTCTAGCCTGCAGAGGACGGAATCGCCAGCTTTAATGGAAACTACGCTTACAGAAGTGCCGTCAGCTTTTACAAGGCGGATAGTCTCCGCATTCTGCAAAAAGATGCCGCCCTGCTTTCCCTCTGCTTCTGCTGTTATATAGAGCATAGGGCGCTTTTCCACCTTTACCCTGCCTGCCACGACTACGGATGCACACCCTCTGCTATCCACAATGAGGATCTCCCTGCCTGCCTTTATCTCCTCAAGATAGGCGGTTTTATCGCGGGGCATAACAGCGTAAGAGTGAACCGCTCCAGCGTTTATTCGGAAAGGGCGGCTTGCCACATATTCGTTATGCTCTGTTTCGGCATGGACCAAGAAAGTGAAATCAGAACCGTTCCCCACCAACATTCCGCTTCCGCTTTTTAAGTTGGAGAGGGTATCCACACAAACCCTATGTCCAAGCCCTATTGGTGCTATCTCTCTTATCACTGCTTCTGAAAGGGATATGCGCTGCGAAGAAAATTTTATCTCTTCTAAAATCGTTTTAAGCTCATCAGCAACAGTAACTATGATGATATCTGCCCCCCGTTCCAGAATTCCGGCGGCAAGGTTTGCCTCATCCCTATTGTCTGCAAAGAGAGCAAGAGTTCCGCCTCCCTGTGCAAGAAGGTTTTCAACCGGTATTATCTCCCATCCTTTTTTTAGGGCAACTGTTTTTCCCTCGGATAACACCTTTGCAGCATCCTCTTCATCGCTTTTAGAAGCAAGGGAAAAGGTGTGAAATGCCGTTTTATCAAGAACCGGTATGCGGGAGAGCGCCGCCGCCTGAGAAAGGGAGGCGGAATCTGTGATAATCCCGTCAACACCGCTTTCTATGGCAAGGGTAACTTCCTCTTTAAGGAAGGGAACAGCATAATAATATATCTTTTTCATCAGATACCTCTAAAGCTTAGAATCTAAACCGATCATTGCCTCTTCAACAGTCAAACCCTCGTGAACTATACGGGTTAGCACCGTCATAAGTAATCTGGGGTTTGGATGCTGAAAAACGTTGCGCCCGACCGAGAGCCCGCTTGCCCCCGCATTCATAGCATCTTCTGCAAGATGAAGAAATTCCATAGTTGTGTTGGTTTTCGGCCCGCCGGCTATCAGAATAGGAACACTGCACCCTCTGACTATGTTCTTAAAGGAGCCGCTGTCTCCGGAGTAAGGGATCTTCACCACATCCGCCCCCAGTTCCGCTCCTACCCGTGCACAGTGGGCAAGAATTTTGGGATCAAGGCTGTCTTTTATCTTTTCCCCCCGTCCGTAAACCATGGCAAGCAGAGGCATCCCCCAACTCTCGGCATCGTGGGCGACTTTGCCGAAACTTTCAAGCATCTCCGCTTCGTTGTTGTCGCCTAAGTTGATATGGATTGATACTGCATCCGCCCCGTAACGTATGGCATCCTCCACAGATGCCGTCAGCACCTTGCGGTTAGGATAGGGCGAAAGTTCTGTGCTGGAGGATAGGTGCATTATAAGCCCCACATCTCTCCCATAACTGCGGTGGCCTGAACGAGGTAGCCCTTTATGTCCTAAAACCGCATTCGCTCCCCCTTCCGCCACCTCACTGACAGCTTGCGTCATGTCTTCAAGCCCCGCAAGCGGACCCACTGAAACACCATGATCCATAGGCACAATTATGCTTTTATGGGTGTTTCGGTTAAAGATTCGTTCCAATCTGATGGTTTTTCCGATCTGCATAACGCACACTCCTTCCTTATCAGCTCAAAAAACAGACAAAAAAAACCGCAGGTTTTTCCTGCGGCTTATCGCTCTTTGCTAATAGGATATTCATCCGCTAGCAAGCCTTAGCCGCAGAAATTTACTAAAGTAAAAAAAATAAAAAAATGCGGACCAAGACAAATTCATCAATCTGTTCTCCAAAGCTATTTTACGGATTTTATAAAATACCGGAAAGGTTGTCAAGCACAATAGATAAAAAATAGGCAACTTTTCTGATTCACTTATGATAATGTCTCAAATATGCACTTGTGATAATGTCTCCCAGTGATGATTTTTATTGAGCGCTGTA
>JAITJJ010000002.1 GCA_031278965.1 Deferribacteraceae bacterium | reverse complement strand
AGGAGACAGTGCAGAACGTTTAATTTCAAGGTGTTTGGGGTGAAAATTTTTATTTGTAAACTATGATCCGCCTATTAGTCCTATTTTTTTGAAAATATATTCACAGCCGCAAGATTTTTTCGTGCTTTTTTTAAGCATATGCAACAGTTTAAAAAATCTTCCCAACCTGCAAAACCTATCCTTGACTTTATCCTGCTTTGAGTTATTTTATTTCAAACTAAGGATTATATATTAAGGATTATATATTATGAAAGATTTTGTTCACCTTCATCTGCATACCCAGTATTCCCTTCTGGACGGGGCGATTATTATAGACAGGCTCATTCCTAAAGTTAAAGAGTATGGCATGAAAGCTGTCGCCATAACCGATCACGGGCAGATGTTCGGTATGATCGCCTTTTACAAGGCCTGCAAAGACAACGGGATTAAGCCCATAATAGGCTTTGAAGCTTATATCTCCCCCACAAACCGCTTTGACAAAGAGTTTACCCGTCAACAGAACAGCAACTATCACCTTATCCTTTTGGCAAAGAATAATACGGGGCTTGCCAACCTTAAAAAGCTGACCTCTATAGGCTACCTTGAGGGGATGTATTATAAACCGCGCATAGACAAAGAGGTTCTTGCCGCCCACAGCGAGGGGATAATAGGGATGTCCGCTTGCTTGAACGGAGAGATTGCCCAGAAGATACTCGCCCAAAACTATGAAGACGCAAAAAAAGCTGCCCTGGAATACGACAAAATTCTGGGGAGGGGGAATTACTACCTTGAGCTTCAGCAGAACGGGATACCGGAGCAAGATATGGTGAACCCAATGCTCGTTAAAATATCGGAGGAAACCGGAATTCCCCTTGTCGCCACCTGTGACTGCCACTATCTGGATAAGGGCGATGACGAAAGCCATACAATCTTGCTCTGCGTCCAAACAAAAACCACTATTGACACTCCCAACCGCTTGGAAACCGCCTCCGATCAACTTTATTTTAAGTCTAAAGAGGAGATGTTTGACGCCTTTAGGAATTTCCCTGCGGAAGCGCTTGAAAACACCGTGAATATTGCGGATATGTGCAATGTTGACATAGAGTTCGGAGTGAACCACCTCCCGGTTTTTGAGGTGCCTTCGGGGTATACTCAGGCGGAATACTTTACGCAGCTTGCCAGAGACGGTCTTGCGGAAAAGCTTAAAAATATCCCGGAGAGCGAACATCAGGCATATAGGGACCGCCTTGAATATGAGATAGATACAATTGTAATGAAAGGGTATGACGGATATTACCTGATTGTATGGGATTTTGTAAGCTATGCCAAAAAAAACGGGATACCGGTGGGACCCGGAAGGGGCTCCGGAGCGGGTTCCCTTGCTGCATACTCTTTAAATATCACCGATATTGATCCCATAGAAAGAAAGCTGATGTTTGAACGGTTCTTAAACCCGGAACGGCCATCTCTGCCGGACTTTGATGTGGATTTTTGCGTCAACCGGCGTGAAGAGGTGATAGAATACGTTAAAAGAAAATACGGCGAGGAAAAAACCTCCAAAATCCTCACGCTGGGCGAGTTATCCGGAAGAAGCGCCCTAAAGGATGTGGGGCGCGCCCTGAATATTCCCATTGCAACTATGAACAAGCTCAGCAAACTTATCCCTGATAAAGATGCGGACGGCGGGAAGGTTACCCTGGCGCGTGCCATTGAAAGCAACCCCGGCATAAAAAGAGAGATAGAGGCGGAAGAAAAGGGGGAGGAGCTTTTGCGGCATACCCTTAAAATTGAGGGGCTCTTCCGCAATAGCGGCGTCCACGCTGCAGGGTTAGCCATAGCCGACAAACCGATAACGGACTATGTTCCGCTCTGCAAGAGCCGGAATGATGTTGTTTTGCAATTTGAGATGTCGGATTTAGAGAAGGCGGGGATAGTTAAATTTGATTTTCTGGGGCTTGCCAACCTTACAGTTATCTATGATGCAGTTGAAAGAATCCGCTCAACTATTGATACTGACTTTGATATAAACAGTATCCCGTATGATGATAAAGAAGTCTATGCAATGCTTGCAAAGGGCGAAACTGTGGGCGTGTTTCAGCTTGAAAGCGACGGGATGCGAAAACTGCTGAAAAGCCTTGAACCGGAAAGTTTGGATGATCTGACCGCCCTTAATGCCCTTTACAGACCCGGACCCATCAAAGGCGGGGTGCTTGATGAGTTTTGCGACCGTAAACACGGAAGAAAACAGGTGCGCTATCCCCACTTAAAGTTAGAGAATATCCTTAAAGAAACCTACGGGATTATCCTGTATCAAGAGCAGATTATTCAGATAGCGGTTGAACTTGCAGGCTATTCCATAGGCTCTGCCGACGAGCTTAGAAAAGCCATAGGAAAAAAGAAAAAATCCCTTATGGAAAAGCACCGGAAAGTCTTCATTGAAGGAGATGAAGAGATGAAGATTCCCGGCGCCCGAAAGTTGGGGGTGGACGATAAAACCTCTGAGGAGATATACTCCCTTATTGAAAAGTTTGGAGAATACGGTTTTAACAAAAGCCACTCCGCCGCGTATGCGGTAATCGCCTATCAAACCGCCTATCTGCGGGCAAAATACTTCCCTCAATTTCTCTGCGCCCTTATGAACAACCCTACCGCCAAACCGGAGGTTCGCTTAAACTACATAGAGGATGCCAGGCGTCAGGGCTTGGATGTAAAACCGCCTGATGTGAATAAGAGCGGAGTGAATTTTGAATTTTACCCGCCTAAAGCGGGGGAAGAAAAGGGGAGATATCCCAAAGGGCATATCCGTTTCGGGCTTGGGGCTATCTTAAATCTTGGAGCGCTTGCAGCGCAGGAGATAGTTATTGAATGCAAAAAAAACGGAGAGTTTAAAAACCTTGCCAACTTCTGCGAAAGGGTTAAATCGGACGTAACCAATAAAAAAGCGCTGGAGGCTTTAATCTATGCAGGGGCGCTTGATTCTTTCGGCGAAAGCCGCCAAAACCTCTTGCTGACAATGGAAGATACTCTGGAGCGCGGACACCTCACGCAAAAGCAGCGGGCGATAGGGCAGATGTCCATAGAGGATTTTCTCTTTGCGGAAGAAGCCCCCGAAGCCCCCGAACCTCCCTCTGCAGCGCCGCTTATCTCCGCATTAAGGTTCAGTATTGCTGATTTCGGGCTCCTTATGGCGGAAAAAAAAGCGCTCTCCATTTATCTTTCCGGGCATCCGCTCTCCGCCGCTCATAAATTAACCGGAGGCTTTTTCCCCACCACGCGGGATGCACGCGCCCGCGGCCCGGAAGATACGGTCAGCGCTCTGGGGGTGATAACGAATTTTAAAAAGAAAGTGACGGCTAAAAAACAGCAGGATATGGCAACTTTTGATCTGGAGGATACAAAGGGGCGTATCTCTTGCGTTATCTTCCACGAAAGCTATAAGAAGCACAAGGAGCTCCTTGAAATTGAGGATATTTATCTGGTAACAGGAACGCTCTCCAATTCAAACGACGGGCAGCTCAATATCATGGTTGGAAATATTTATCCGTTTACGAAAGCGATTGAAATGTTTATCCCTGCCCTGAAGATATACCTTCATCAAAACGACAGTGAAGGGAGCGCTGAAAGCCTATACAGGCTTATTTCCGATAACAGCGGGGATTTGCAGATAAAACTTGAGATCAGAAGCGATAACGGACATGCGCTCTCCGTTAATCTTGCGGGGTATAAGGTTAAACCCTCCTATAAATTTTTTGAGGCTCTGGACTATGAGGGAATAGATTATGAGCTGACCTTTCAGAAAGAGAAAAATGAAGATGCCGCCGTTTGGGAGGCGCAGCTGGATGCCGAAAATACTGAGGAGGAGGATGACTGTGAAGAAGAGTCTAACGATAGCAGCCTCTGACAGCGGAGGGTGCGCGGGAATTCAAGCGGATATAAAAACCTTTTCGTCACTTGGCGTTTTCGGCATGTCTGCCATAGTGGCGGCGACAGCTCAAAATACCTTGGAAGTAAGGGATATTGCGCCGCTTCCTTTAGAAAACATCGCCGCCCAGATCGATGCGGTTCTTGAAGATTTAGGGGCGGATTCGGTAAAAACAGGGATGCTCTATTCAAAAGAGATAATAGGGGCGGTGGCGGAGAGGCTTGAATATCACGGGGCTAAAAATATCGTAGTGGATCCTGTTATGGCCGCCGCCTCCGGAGCGATTCTCCTTAAACCGGACGCCGTGGATGTGATGGTAAGAAAGCTCTTTCCGCTGGCAAGGGTGGTAACCCCAAATCTCCTTGAGGCGCAAGTGCTCTCCGGGATTAAGATTTCAAGCTATAAAGACAGGGTGGAGGCGTGCCGGATCATCTCCATGAAAGGGGCGCAGACCGTTATTCTGAAAGGCGGGCACAGCGCGGATGATGATGCGCTTGACATATGGTATAACGGGAAGAGCACATTTGAATACTCCTCGCCGAGGATAGACACAAAGAATGTTCATGGCACCGGCTGCACATTTTCAGCGGCTATCGCGGCATATCTGGCGCAAGATCTCACTCTTGACGAGAGTATCCGCAAAGCCAAAATATATATATCAAGCGCCATTCTTAAAGGGAGAGACCTAAAATTAGGGAACGGAAGCGGTCCGGTAAATCATTTTTGGAATTTTCACAGTGGGATACACTGAATTTGCCAAATATTATGATCTTTATTGGACTAAAGATGCCCCAGCCCTCTTTGAGAAGGTCTTAAACCGTATTGTCCTGCCGTCTCTCCCCGAAAATGCGGAGATTTTGGATATATGCTGCGGAACGGGACAGCTTTGCGAAAGGCTTTCCCGCCGCTTCTACAGGCTTACCGGGATTGACAACTCCCAAAGGATGCTGGATTTCGCCGCACAAAACGCCCCCAACGCGGTTTTTTCCCTCCAAAATGCGGAAAACTTTTCACTCCCGCAAGAATTCTCCGCTGTTGTCTCCTTTTTTGACAGCGTAAACCACTTTTTAAGCGAAGAGGCTGTATTGAACCTTTTTAACTCCGTTCGCAAAGCGCTTGCGCCCGACGGCGTTTTTTGCTTTGATATAAACGGGATTACCGCCTTTGATGACGGTTGGGACGAGGGGTTCTCCATGGTTGACAGCAAGAGCGCCTGCATTGTAAAGCCCCTCTTTGATCCCGTATCGGGGAGTATTGTTTATAATATCACAATCTTTGAAGGTTGCGGAGGAAGTTACAAGCGCATAGATACCGCAGTTAAAGAGCGTTACTATTCGGACGACAAAATACTTCTTCTCCTGCGTAACAGCGGATTTAACGAAGTGCAAATCCTAGACGGCTGCGAGGATTTAATGATAAAATCTTTTAGGGGAAGGCACTTTTTTCTGGCAAGGGCAAATAGTGTATAACAGAAAAGACGCCTACTATAAAAGGGCAAAAGCAGAAGGATACAGTTCAAGGGCGGTTTATAAGATTCTGGAAATCCATAAAAAATACGGATTATTCTCTAAAAACTCCAAAATTCTTGACTGCGGGGCTCACCCCGGCGGATGGAGTGAGGCGGCGCTCCCGTTTTTAGGCAAAGATGCTCTGATAGCGGCGGTGGATCTTATAGACACGACGGTTAATGACACCCGTTTCCACTTTCTGAAAGGGGATATAAGAACGGAAGAAACTTTTGTATGGATTACAGCCCAATCTGAAAGATATGACCTTGTTATGTCAGATATTGCGCCCAATACTATAGGAACAGGGGATCACGACCGGAGTATTGAGTTGGCGGAGATTGTGATCACGATAGCTGAAAGGGTGAAAGCGGAAAAACTTCTCTTCAAGCTCTTTGACGGGGCAGGCACAAAAAATCTAATGCAATCTTTAAGAAAAGAGTATAAGAGCGTCCGCATAATAAGACCCGATGCCACCCGCAAAAGCTCTTTCGAAATATATATCCTCTGCGAAAGGTAAAATGCCGCCGGCATATTTTACCCTTTTTCCCCGTTTTGCCTGTAATCTCCGGTGTTTTAACACAAAATTCGGGATATTCGGGGAAGGCTATAGCTTAAATCCGTCTTGAATTCCCCTTCACCCTCAACTTTTTTGCATTTATGCAAAAAGTTGAGTATCTATGAGAGTGTTCTTTAAAATAAATTTTTAACAATTGTTTGATTTATTAACCAATATTTTATAGACTGATGACTGCGGTTGAAACCGAAGAGGACAGGCGGTACAATGGGAAGCAGAGAAGGACGGGGTCAACCTGTTTATAACTTTGACGAAAAGATCGATAATTCAAAACTATGGGGGATCCGCTATGATTTTCGCCGAATCTCTCCGTTTTTAACTCAAGAGAGCGTTTATCAGGATATAATCCCGTTATGGGTGGCGGACATGGATTTTCGGACGCCGGAAGAGGTTTCCGCCGCTCTGATTCAGAGCGCCCGGCATGGGGTTTTCGGCTACACGGAACCGAACGGCAGCTATTTTAACGCCGTTTTGGCTTGGCATAGCCGCCGCTACGGTTTTGATTTCAGCCGTGAGAGCATGACGGTTTCCCCCGGCGTGGTTTTTTCCATTGCCCTAAGCATAGATGCCTATACCCAAGAAGGCGATGCCGTCCTTATTCAAGAACCTGTTTACCCTCCGTTTTCAGAAGTGCCGCGCCAAAAGGGAAGGAAGGTTGTTGTAAATGAGTTGATCTTGGTTGACGGTGAGTATAGGATAGATTTTGAGCGTTTTGAAGCACAGATAAGAGATGAAAAGGTTCGACTCTTTATCCTCTGTTCTCCCCATAATCCGGTGGGCAGGGTTTGGACGGCGGAGGAGTTGCATAAACTCGGTGAAATTTCTTTAAAATACGGTGTGATTGTTGTATCCGACGAGATTCACGCGGATTTTGTCTTTACTCAAGCATCCGGCGGACGGATTCCCCGCCATACGATCTTTGTTTCCGTAGATAAACGTTTTCAGGAAAACACCATTACCCTAACCGCCCCCTCAAAAACCTTTAATCTGGCTGGGCTTCAAGCTTCATCTGCTTTTATATCAGATAAAGAGCTGCGCTCTGCATTTGTCAATGCATATAAGCGGAGCGGATACAGTCAACTGAACTGTGCGGGGCTCTTTGCCGCCTATGCCGCATATACTTATGGGGATCGGTGGCTAACGGAACTTGTGTCCTATCTTGAAGGGAATATAAGGTATTTAAGCTCCGCCCTTGATAAAGCCCCCATTGATCTGATTAAGCCGGAGGGAACCTATCTCCTCTGGCTGGATTGCCGCAAACTGAGGTTAAACGACAGGGAGCTTAAACGTTTCTTCATTGAAAAAGCGGGGGTTTGGCTTCATAGCGGGGGAGTTTTCGGAGATAGCGGAAAAGGGTTTATGCGAATTAATATAGCGGTGCCGAGAAGCGTTATAAAAGAAGCTGCGGAACGAATAAATAAGAGCGCAGGTGATTTATAGATAATGATAACAAAAATAATACAGGGAAATATATGGTCAGCTATGTTGATTTAGGCGCAACCCTTGTCGGCATTATAAAAACAGGGAATTCTGCCATTGTCATAGATACCGGCATATCAAGCGATCACGCCAAAAAGATCGCGAAGGCAGCGGGTTGTGTGGTCAAAACGGTGCTTTTAACCCACCTTCACGCCGATCATGCAGGCGGCGCCTCTTTTTTTGCCGAGCAGGGGGCGGATGTTTATATATCAAAATATGAGGCGTCCTTTCTATATCATCACGAATTAAACACAGCCCTTCTTTACGGCGGGGCAACCCCTCAAATATACCGCAGACCGTTTTTTCTCTCCAAATCCGTCAATGTGCAGGCGTTTGAACCTGATGTATCCCTTAATATAGACGGGGTTGAGATTCGCCCGATCAGCACCGCGGGGCACTCCATAGGACATACCTCTTTTTTAGCGGGAAAAACGCTCTTTGCGGGGGATGCCCTTACCAGCCCAAACGTAATGGCTAAACATAAGCTGATATATAACTACTGTCCGCGGCGGGCTCTTGCGGCTTTGGAGCGGATAAAAGATACGGATTTTACGGATGTTGTCATCTGCCATAAAGGAGAGGCGGATAAGAAAACCGCCGTGGAATATGCGGAATTGCAAAAGGCGCATATATTGTCCGTATATGACGACATATCGGAGGCTGTGAGAGAGAAGCCTGCAGATATTGAGGGGATAACCCGCTTTGTATGCGAAAAGAGGGGGCTGCTCCTCTCTCAGGATTCTTATATCCTTGCATTAAGCAATATTAAGGGATATCTGGCGGATATGGAGGAAAAAGGAGAGCTTGCCGCCCGTTTCGTTGACGGAAAGATTATATCGGAGCGGTCAATGCAGTGACCGTATGTCCGAAATACAGGGCGGGGAGATAACTTAAATCTATCTGATTATTAATAATATATAATTGGCGTGTATACATAGGGAAGAGGAGTCCGGGAGATGCCGAGAGCAAAAGTTTTTAAAGCGGAAACAGTCAGGCGATACGCATACCTAAAGAATACCGGATAGACGGAAGCGCGCGGGAATTATTTAAAAAGCCTTGTAGATTTCTCCGATGACTTTTTTATAAACGGGAGAAACCGGCCTAACACGCAAAATAGAATCTAAACGCAAATTCCGGAATACGGCGGTTGGGGATTCAAAAAAGCGTTAATACGTTTCATAAATCTAAGCAGTTTGACTGATTGCTCCAAAGATCATCGGACTGACAGCACTTTCTCGTATATCACTTCATCATCGCCCAAGTCAAAATAATCTTCCAGCACAGCGCATTTCATATACGCGTTCTTTTCATAAAACGCCCTGGTGGGGGTGTATTTATCAGTGCCGGACGTGCCTACAAAAATCTTTCTCCCCCCCAGCTCTCTGACGGCTTTTTCAACCGCCGCCAGAAGGATTTTCCCTGTGCCGTGATGCTGAAACTCCCTTATAACTGCGATCCAATAGAGCTCATACCCTCCAAGCGAGCAGGGAATATTCCCGTAGCAAGCGTAGCCCACCGATTTATCCCCATATTCCGCAACAAAAAAAAGGTATTCTCCCGGTTTTGACAACTCACTGAGGGCAAGTTCTTTTGCCATAACCGCCTCTTCTTCCTTAAAAAAACCGGTATCTTTAACTATAAGATAGATATTCTCCGGGTCTTTTTCAGATAGATAGTCCCTAAGGGTGATCCTCATAAGCCGCCTGTCTTATTATAAACTCCAATGTTTCGGGGATTGTCAGTCCGCTTGCAAGCGCTGCGGCAGCAAAACCGCTGTCCTGTGTGATTGCAGGGTTAGAGTTCACATCTATGCAGTAAAATACGCCGTTTTCCACCCTAAAATCAACTCTGGCATAGCCTTCCAGATTAAGAACCCGCGCGGTCTTTTCCGCTATCCGCATGGCTGCTCTGGCGATCTCCTGCTCAACATCAAAGGAACGGTTTGAATCCATATATTCCTGAGAGTTTGGCGACCATTTGGCATCATAGGTTAATATCTTGGGTTTGTCCGGCGGATAGTTAAACTCCATTTTGGAAACCGCCCTTGACTGAAGTCCGCTGCCAATATCCAGAAGGGTGACGGAGAGCTCTTCTCCGTCAATATATTTTTCCGCAAAATAATACTTTCCGGCCATGGCAAGAGCGGCGTTCAGCTCTTTAACGGTCGCCGCATTTATTACGGAGTAATCGTTTAAGCCGACAGAACCGTGGGTATATATCGGCTTTATTATCCATTGACCGGGCTCACGGACTGTGGACGGGGTGGTGATCTGCTCCAAACTTAAAATATGTTTCACAAGTCTTTTATCGTGGGTGCTTAACAGCGCCGCAAGGGAACTCCCCGTATAGGGCATCCCCGAAATTTCAAAGAGCGCTGCCCCGAGATAGCTTTCAATCTCGCTTTCGTTAAATGTTTCAAAGAGGTTCCAAGCGACATCCGCCATCTTTAACTTGTTTATGAAAGCGGCGGGATCACCTCTGTAAGGGAGGCGGATCACCTGATGCCCTTCAATGTTCCTTTCCAGAAACGTTACCTGCTCCTCCACATCTTTTATATCGGGGGAACTGTTTGCCGCGGGGGGTTCATAGCATATGGCTATTCGCATTGCTTCTCCTTATTCCTGATTCTAAAATTAGCTCTACAATGCGGCGGTGGGAATATCCGGCAAGCTCTCCCAAAATGATAAGATCAGAGTGTTGGGGCATAAGCCCGGGGAGAGAGTTTATTTCCATTATATAAGGAGTTCCGCAATTGTCACAGCGAATATCAATCCTTGAAGCATCGCATATTCCCAAAAGCCGATGGGCGCTAAGCGCCAATAGTGCGCACTCTTCCGCAAATTCCCCCTGTGCAAGAGTGTATCTTGCACAGGAAGCGCAATTTATCTTATTATAGTATGAATGAAATGGGCTGTCACCTTTTTCTGTGATCTCAATATCCATTACCCCTATGCAGAACGCATCAGAGCCGGTCCCTATAATTCCAACCGTTACCTCGCGCCCGCCTAAATAAGGTTCTATTATAACCGGTTGTTGGAAATGGGTTATAAGTTCCTTAACACGGGCGGTGAGCTCCGCCCGATTATTAACCAGACTGCTTGGAGTGATGCCTTTTCCCGTTCCTTCAGCCGCCGTCTTTACAAATAACGGGTATTCCGCAGGCTCTGCAATCTCGCATGCAGAGGCGGCAACGGAAAAAGGCGTTACGGATATGCCGGAATCCCGCAGAATATGTTTTGTTATCCCTTTGTTTAAGGTGATGGCGTGCACCAGAGGGGAACTGAAAATATACGGGATGTCATATGCATCAAGGAGAGCCGGCACAAGGGATTCCCTTGCGGAACCGTGCACCCCCTCGCAGATATTGAAAACAATATCCCAACGTCCGCCGTTTAAGAGGGCATGCATAAGCGCTCTATGGTTCCCTATCCGGCAGAGTTCGTGTCCGATGCCTCTTATGGCGTCCGCAATGGAATTTACGGTGATTAAACTGTCAAACTCCGCCGCCGCTTCCTCTGAAAGCCCCTCCGCAAGGTAATCGTCTTTAAGATCGTAGGTAAAACCTATGCGCATATCTATATAACTTGAGGATATTTAAAGATGTTGCCTTCATAGTTCATAAGAAAGAGATCGCCCTCCGATTCCCCGCAGATATTGTTTGCTTGAATCGGAATCTTCCCTCCCCCCCCAGGCGCGTCCACCACAAAGGTAGGGACTGCATAGCCGGAGGTAAACCCCCGCAAATTTGCTATTATCTCAAGCCCTGCTGCCACGGAAGTGCGGAAGTGGGAAGTGCCTTTAACAGGATCGCACTGATAGAGATAGTAGGGGCGCACCCTTGCCATTAAGAGCTTATGCATGAGGTTTTTCATTACGGCGACAGAATCGTTTACGCCTTTCAAGAGAACGGTTTGACTGCCAAGAGGGATTCCTCCTCCCGCCAACCTTTCAAGGGCGGTTTTTGCCTCCGGGGTGATCTCCTGCGGATGGGCGGTATGGATACTGATAAAGAGCGGGTGGTATCTTTTCAGGATCTTTACAAGGGATGCGGTGATCCTCTGAGGGAGAACCATAGGAACTTTGGTTCCTATGCGGATAATCTCCACATGGGGGATCACTCTGAGGGCGGAAAGAATCCTCTCCAGAGCGCAGTCCGCGAGGGTGAGAGGGTCGCCTCCGCTCACCAGGACATCCCGAATCTCCGTATGCACCCTTATATATTCTAAGGCTTCCTCAAGGCTTCCCTGTTCATCCTGGCCCACAAGCCTTGAACGGGTGCAGTAGCGGCAGTAAGCGGAGCAAAAATCTGTCGCCAAGAGGAGGGCTCTGTCAGGGTAACGGTGAATCAAACGGGGTGCTGCTTCATGGCGGCTCTCTGCCAGCGGATCGGCCGCTTCCCCGCGGGAAATGACAAGCTCCTCCGCACTCGGCACCATGCACCGCCTTAAAGGATCACGGACATCCGCCCGGTTCATAAGGGATATATAATACGGAGTGACTGCAAAAGGGAGCCTGCTCTCGGCTGCGGCGGCTTTTTCCGAAGCAGTGAGGGGGAAAAAGCGTTCCAATTCCCCAATATCGGTTATTCTGTTGGATAGCTGCCACTGCCAACTATTCCAATCTTTTTTTGAAAGTTTAGGATAAAACTGTTTGCGAAAAGCTAAGGGCGAACTTGGAGGTTCGCAGTTCTCGGAAGAAGCCTCATCAGACGAAAGCTTGGGAGCGGAAGCTTCAATTCCAAAGGCATGCCTTTGGGGTATTTGCACGGCTTGATTTAAGTCCAGCATTTTTAATACCTTCATATAGTATTTCCCCGTCTATTACACCTAACATATGAGATATGCAAGAAAAATTTTAACTATTGGCAAAAAAGGCGTATAGTCCTGATAATATTAGATATATAGAGAGAAATCTCTCCGCGGATCTATTTATTACAGAGTAGAAAAGACTCCCAAAAGTATAAAAAGGATATTAGCATAGAATTGGGAAGAGTCATCTGCTTCAAAAAAATTTCATTGAATACCCATTAAACCTATGATATAACTATACAACAAAATCGGTCTTGTTGAAGGCAAGTATTAACAGTGATTTGGAGGATGTCATGAAAATTTCAACGAAAGGGAGGTATGCCTTGCGGATGCTTGTTGACCTTGCCGAACATCAAGGCACAGGATATATTGCCTTAAAAGATGTGGCGGAAAGGCAGGAGATTTCAAAAAAATATCTTGAGCAGATAGTGGCGCTCCTCAATAAGTCGGATATATTGCGCACAAACAGGGGGTATCAAGGCGGCTATATGTTAGCGCAAACCCCCGACAAATACACGGTGGGGGAGATATTGAGGATTACGGAAGGGAACCTCTCTCCCGTCGCCTGCCTAACAGATGCTTCAAATAAATGTATCCGCAGCCCAGAGTGTAAAACCCTCCCTATATGGGAGGGTTTGGAAAAAGTCATCTCGGATTATCTGGACGGAATCACCATTCAGGATATTCTTGATCAGTCGGGCGAACTGTTAGGCTATGACTATATAATATAGGTTAAAGATGAAAAAGATTGAAACAAACTTTGCGCCGAGCGCCATCGGTCCATACTCTCAGGCGGTGGAACATAACGGGATATTATACGCTTCCGGGCAGATACCGCTTTCCCCGAAGAGCGGGGAAATAGAGGCAAAAACCATAGAAGAGCAAACCGAACAGGTGATAGAGAATATTAAGGCGGTTCTGAGCGCCGCCGGCACAAGTATTGAAAATGTGGTAAAAACCACCTGTTTCTTAAAAGATATGTCGGACTTCCCGGCTTTTAATGCGGTATACGCCGCTCACTTCACGTCTAAACCCGCAAGATCAACTGTTCAGGTTGCGGCGCTCCCCAAAGGGGCTCTGGTGGAGATAGAGGTAACGGCGGCAGTATAAACTTCCGAGGAAAAAAGCAGAAGAAAGTGCCGCAGAAGGGCATGTTAAAATAACAGACGAATTACGCCTCTTACTTTAACATAGAGACGGAAAAACGGATAGAAAATTGTTATTCTTCTTTCGGAGAGTGTTTCGGTTTTCTCTGCAAAAGCGCTTTGCGGGAGAGGTCAAGTCTGCCGTTGCGGTCTTTGCCCATATACATCACATCCACCTTGTCGCCCACCTTTAAGTAATCCGCTATGCTCCCTATACGTTCATGGCTGTATTGAGATATATGCAACAACCCTTCAAGCCCCGGCATGATCTCCACAAATGCTCCGTATTCCATGATTTTTTTAACGGTGGCGGTATAGGTTTTGCCCTCCACTGCTTCGGCTACAGTGCTTTCTATCAGTTGAACGGCGTGCGCCAAAGCGTCCGAATTGGGGGCAAATATGCTTACAACTCCGGTATCCGCAATATCTATGGAAGCGCCGCTTGCCTCAACTATGGATTTAATATTTTTCCCCTGAGGTCCGATCAGAGCGCCTATCTTTTCCGTATTTATTGTTAGGGTGTGCAGTTTGGGCGCTGTGGGCGCAAGCTCCTCCCGAACGGCGGGAAGGGCTTCTCTCATCTTTCCGAGAATGTGCAGCCGCCCGGCTTTCGCCTGTTCCAAAGCCTCGGCAAGGATTGCGCCTGACAATCCCTTAATCTTTATATCCATCTGGAGGGCGGTGATCCCTTCTGCTGTGCCCGCCACCTTAAAATCCATATCCCCCAAATGGTCTTCTAAGCCCATTATATCGGTAAGAACCACATACTTTCCTTCCTTATAAACAAGCCCCATGGCAACCCCCGCCACCGGCGCCTTAATGGGAACCCCCGCATCCATCATAGCAAGAGCGCCTCCGCAGACCGTAGCCATAGAAGAGCTCCCATTGGATTCCAATATCTCGGAAACAACCCGCACAGTATATGGAAAATCTTCCCCGTTGGGAACAACATAGGAGAGCGCCCTCTCCGCCAGAGCTCCGTGACCTATCTCACGTCTGCCCGGCGTTCCGATACGTCCTGTCTCCCCAACGCTGAAGGGGGGGAAGTTATACTGCAAGGCAAAAGGCCTGTTTGCAATCCCTTCAATGGTATCGCTTAACTGGCTGTCAGATTTGGAGCCCAATGTGCAGGAAACAAGGGCTTGAGTTTCACCCCTTGTGAATAGGGAAGAACCGTGACCGCAGGGGAGGACGGAAGTTTCTATATCTATGGGGCGCACCTCGTCAGTGCCGCGCCCGTCTGCCCGGTTACGAGTGGAGATTATATAATCGCGGAAAACATGCTTCTCCACCTCCCCCGCAAGCTCTTTATAAAAGCCTTCTTTGGATATATAATTCTCTTCGCCCACTTCTCTTTTAAGCAGCTGCGCATATTCTTCTTTTACCCTGTCTATAGCGGCATATTTTTCAAGTTTGCCCGGCGTGTCAAAGGCGGAGCGGAAACTGCCCCCCACCTTCTCAATCCCGCTTTGCAGGAGTTCTGCGCTAACGGAGTAATCGTGGTAATTTTTCTTGGGTTTGCCGACTTTTTGAGCCATCTCAAGTTGAATGGCAATTATCTTCTTTATCTCACTGTGCCCAAACTCCAGAGCTTCCAATACCTCCGCCTCGCTTACAATATTCATTCCGGCTTCCACCATAACTATTGCGTCCGCCGTTGCCGCAATAATAATATTTATCTCCAGATCCTTCATATTTTTCAGAGACGGGTTTACAATGAGCTTGCCGTCTCTCTTTCCGACGCGGCATGCGCCTACGGGGATTGTATAGGGGATATCCGATATAAGCAGGGCGGAGCTTGCAGCGTTAAGAGCAAGGATGTCCGGCATATTGATATTGTCGGAAGAGACCACTGTTGCAACAATCTGTGTTTCATTGCGAAAACCTTCCGGAAACATAGGGCGCAAAGGGCGGTCGATCAATCGGCTTGTCAGAGTTTCACGGTCGCTGGGCTTGGTCTCCCTTTTTATATAACCTCCGGGAAACTTGCCCACCGCATAAAATTTTTCAATATAATTTACTGTAAGCGGGAAAAAATCCGTATAGGATGCCGAAGGGGCGTCGGCAACCGCAGTTACCAAAACTATCGTGCCGCCTTGTCTTGCCCAGACAGCACCGTTTGCCTGTTTTGCTTTCCACCCTGTTTCAAAGATTATGGGACTTGTCTCGTCAGAGAGGGAGACGGAGAAAGAGTAGGTATTTTTGTCCATCTAGCTTACTTCCTGATTCCAAGTGAATCGATGATGGTGCGATACCGCCCGTAACTCTTCCCTTTTAGATAATCAAGAAGTTTCCGCCGTTTCCCCACAAGCATAAGCAACCCCCGGCGGGAGTGATGGTCTTTAGCGTGCAGCTTAAAATGCTCAGTGAGGTATTGAATTCTCTCGGTCAGAAGGGCGATCTGCACTTCCGGAGAGCCTGTGTCTGCCTCGTGGGTTTTATATCTGTCAATGAGCGTCTGCTTTTTTTCCTTTTCAATCGCCATTAAATAGCCTCCAAAATTTAGAATTTTTTATCACTTTACAGAAGGAAAATCAAGCAGATTTTTTTATCTTTATCCAAAGCGGTATTTTCATTTTTGGTTTGTAAGATAACTTACTTATAAATATATAAAAATTTCACATATGTCTGACCGTGCCATACGGCGGTGTAAAAATATATATTATTAGAGGAATAACATAGCGGATAAAAGATATGCAGAGCTTATGGAAAAGGTTGAGACAACAGGGCGCGGATATAATGCGGTTGCGAGGAATCCGGCGGAGCTTGGGCGGGCGTTTCCTGCCGTTAGGCGACAAACTGCGGGAAAGTCTTATAAAAAGGCGGAAATCGTCTGCTTTTATCCCCGCCGTCGCTTCTATAGCGTTAAAGATTTACGCTCCTATAACCTCCGTATACTTTTCAAAAGATAATCTTGCGGTGCTCTCGGCGGACGACCCCGAAGACGGATTTGCAGAAGGAGCGGCGGAATCCGCTTCAGAACTACGGCCAGGCGGGGGCTTGGAACTCTTTGATATCTACGAAAAGAGCGGTAAAGACGTTTGGCACCTCTCAAGCATAATTAAGTGGAGAATATTGTATTGAATTAGGGAGATATTAAAAGATTCTCTTCCGAATCTTTTTCAGCACTCTCCTCCCCAACTTATTCTCCCGAGCGAAAAAGGGCTTGAAATTTACGGTTCAAGCCTGATTGAATATATCCTCCCGCTTCAATCGGAGATTAACCAGATTCGCAATCAGCAGCTTGATGCTGCCTGTTTGCAGTTGGAAGCGCGATGCCTCAATAAATCCGCGGGGATAAATCCCCTCACCTTTTATAGCCAGAGGATACACTCCGTAAACGATATAAGCGGAATCAGAGAGTTGAAATCCCGGATACCGCCTTTCACAGATACAGGCAGGACAGCTTCAACTGGAGTTTCAGGAGGTCTCCGCCGTAACACCGTATAACACGGGAACCTCCGCCAGAATCGGCAATGAAACCAGCACCGCAATCCTAACGAGTGAGACGAATCAGTGCCTTGCAGTATATCTTCACTCTCTGAACGAGACGTTGACAGAACCGGCAATGTTCCGTCTGGCGATGTTAATATGGAAATACGGCGACACCAGATTTTTAAGGAAACTTGACCGCTCACGCTCCCCAGAGCTCTTTGTGCATGTGGATCGGGGCTTTATGCCAGCCCGATGGAGGCAAAATTTCCAAAATCCTTAGACGATCTGCGGTAAGCGCAAACCCGCCATTCACTCTGCAGTTCCTTTGCTCTTGCTTAAGCAAACGGGGAGGGCACGAAGTTTTGCCGAATCGTACCCGTTTCCCAAGGCCAAACCCCTTATTATATGCGGCTCAAAAACGATATATTTGTTATTGCGAAGGTATTGATCAAAAAAATTTGATTGACTAGCAATTATACAAAGGGTAATAATACATATACGGAATTCAATTATTATTTAATTAAATTTAAAACATTGTTTTACAAAGCGAGGAAAAAATTGAAGCTCATATTGGTTGTGGATGACAATATAAGCAGTTTAAAACAGATTAATGTGCAGCTAGACGGCACATACAACGTTATGCTTGCCAAATCAGGAGCTCAGGCGCTGTCTATGTGCGCTCAGAAAAGACCTGATCTCATACTCTTAGATATAGCTATGCCGGAAATGGACGGCTTTGAATTTATCAGAATACTAAAAAGCTATCAATCTTTTATGAAAATTCCTGTGGTTTTTCTTACTTCAAGCAGGGATGCTGCCACAGAGATAAAGGCGCTTGAATCCGGTGCCAATGATTTTATAACCAAGCCAGTGGAAAAAAGTATCCTGCTTCATAGAATTGAACTTCACCTCAGATTAAATGATTATCAGCTTTCCCTTGAGCAGATGGTTAAAAACCTTGAGGACAGCATTATAACCTCTTTCTCTGAGATGGTGGAATACCGCGACCGCAACACCGGCGGGCACATTTTGCGAACCAGCAAATATGCGGAATTAATAGGACTTGAGTTAAGCGACCGTCAGCAATTCAGGCGGGAGCTGCATGATCTTGATATGATAGTGCGGGCAGCCCCCCTTCATGATATAGGTAAAATCGGAGTCAGCGACCTTATTCTCTTAAAACCCGGACCGTTGGATGAAACCGAATTTGCCGCTATGAAACTCCACACCACCATCGGTTCATCTCTTCTTAGGAAGGTCTATGCAAGAACCCCCACCCAAACCTATCTGAAATATGCCATAATGATTGCCGAGAGTCACCACGAACGCTATGACGGCAACGGTTATCCATACGGCTTAAAAGGGGACGGCATCCCTCTCTGTTCAAGAATAATGGCGGTGGCGGACGTTTATGACGCTCTAGTTGATAACCGTGTCTACCGTCCGGCAATGGGTCACGATGCCGCCATTAAGATAATTCTGGCAGGGAGAGGCACTCACTTTGATCCCGTTATAGTAGACGCTTTCAAAGCAGTTCAGGAAAGAATCAGAGATGCATACGGGGAACAACACATTTCAGAAATAGATTCGGTTAAATCCATCGGGTAATTCTTTTACTTTTTGGGAGGGATAATTGAATAAAGTGCAGCGAATTGTTGCTCCGATTGAAAATTTGAGCTATAATAGCGGTTTTGAGGAAAACTTTGTAAAAACGCTTAAATCAGAAACGTCCGCTGACAGTATATTCTTAAACCTTTTGCTGAAACACAGCCCTGAAATTATGATATTGTTTGACCAATTCGGGCGGATTATTTATTGCACGGAGGTTTTCCTCAAGCGGGCAAACATATCCTCTTTTGATAAGATACACCTAAGAACCTTTGTGGAGGTATTTAAGGGCTTTATGGAGCCTGCCGAAGCCGACTGGATGGACACCAACTTCCAGCAAGCCATGGATGCCCGTTTGAATATCACCCTTGATATATCCATAGATTTTAGGCATGACGGAGAAATTAAAAACTATGTGGTCCACTTCACTCCTATGATGGACGATAAAAACTCCCTTTTAGGGGCAATAACTCTCTTTCATGACCTTACGGACTTTTTGCAGGCAAAGAAGGCAAAGGCTGAATCCCAAGCCAAGAGCGATTTTCTTGCTAATATGAGTCACGAGATACGCACTCCTCTTAACGCCATATTGGGTTTAAGCGAAGCGGAACTCGACAAAAATCTCCCGGAGCAAACCCACCTTAATCTTGAAAAGATATATAACTCCGGCGCCACTCTTTTGGGGATCATAAACGATATATTGGATATATCCAAAATAGAATCCGGCAGAATGGAGCTCATTCTCTCCAAATACGATATTGCGAGTATGATATATGATACCATCAGTTTGAATATTGTTCGCATAGGTTCAAAACCGATTGATTTTGAGCTCCAGATTGATGAACATCTCCCGTCTGTTGTTTATGGAGATGAGCTAAGAGTGAAACAGATACTGAACAACCTCCTTTCCAACGCTTTTAAGTATACTCCGCACGGGAAAGTTATCTTAAAGATAGAGAGTGAGATTGAAAATAACGATGTTTGGCTTACCGTATCTGTAAGCGATACGGGGATAGGAATTAGAAGAGATGATATAGACAGGCTCTTTTCGCAATATGAGCAGGTCAATATACAGAGTCACCGGCATATTGAGGGGACAGGGCTTGGACTTTCCATATGCAGAAATCTCTTAGACCTCTTCGGCGGCGATATACATGTTGACAGTGTTTACGGAGAAGGAAGCACCTTCACTGTCCGTTTCCGTCAGGGGATAGTAAACAGCGCCCCCATAGGCTCGGAGATGGTCAATAATCTAAAACGCTTTCAATATACGGATCGGCGCGTAAAAAATAAGAATCTGATAAGAACGCATATGTCATATGCAAGAATATTGGTGGTTGACGACCTGATCACCAACCTTGATGTGGCAAAAGCGCTTTTAGCCCCCTATGACATCACTGTGGACTGTGTGTTGAGCGGCGAAGAAGCAATTGCAAAGATTAAGGATGCGAAAGTTCACTATGATGCCATATTAATGGATCATATGATGCCGAATATGGACGGAATTGAAACGGCACGGATAATAAGGGAAGAGATTGACGGAGATTACGGCAAAACCGTTCCGATAATAGCCCTGACAGCCAACGCTCTGGTGGGGAGCGCCCAGATCTTTCTCCAGAACGGGTTTCAAGACTTTCTCTCCAAGCCAGTCAATGTGACAGACCTTGACATGGTATTAAACCGTTGGGTAAAGCGTGCCGACATGCACGTAGAGCCCTTCAAACTCTCCGTTGAGAGCGATGATGACAGCAACTCGCTGGAAAGCGTAAGCATAGAAGGCATGGATATTGCCGGCGGAATAGGGCGATACGGCGGTTCAGCTTCTTATCTTCAGGTTGTTAGATCGTTTGCAAGCCATACGCCGGATATTTTGGATAAATTGACGGACATAGGCGCAACTCCCCTTAAAGACTACGCAATCTTAGTGCATGGAATAAAAGGTTCCGCCTACGGTATCTCCGCAAATCGGATAGGGCGTTTTGCAGAGGATTTGGAAGCCGCCGCAAAACGGGGAGACGAACAGTTTGTGAAAGAGAATAGCCCCCTCTTTATAAGATCAGCCAAAACGCTGCTAGGGGCATTAAACGATCTTCTGAAAAAGACGGATACAAAAAAAGATATACTCCCCGCCCCCGATCCCAACGTTTTTATCGCTCTTAAACAGGCTTGCCTGGAATTTGATTCCCAAAAAATGGAAGACATACTTTTGGAGACTGAAAAATACACATACCAAACCGGCGGAGGAATCATAAAAACCATTAGGTATTTGGCGGACAATCTGGAATATGAAGAGCTTCTAAAAACTTTGGAAGATATGATTGAAAAGGGATAGGCGGAACAAGCATAAATCTTTCCTTAAAATTAGCTGCGGTTCCGGGAAATCTATAAACATTAAAACCCCGAATTTAAATTAATTGCCGGAGCAGACCAACCGATATTTAAACACTCTTTTCTGTTGTTTTTTTTCTATTTATGTGTAATATTGTCAACAGGTGTTTTATGAAAGTGTTGGTTATTGATGACGAAAAGAATATCTGCCTTGCCATACAAGGGATTTTAGAGGACGAAGGCTATCAGTGCAGTTACCGTTTGAATTTTGAAGACGGTTTTAAAGCCCTGCAGCAAGAGCAGTTTGACGTTGTTTTCCTTGACGTATGGCTGCCGGATAAAGACGGTTCCGAAGGGTTGCGGGAGATAAAGCGGAATATGCCGGAGCTTGAGGTGGTTATGATCTCCGGTCACAGCAAGATAGAAAACGCCGTGGAATCCATACGCTGGGGGGCATATGATTTTCTTGAAAAACCTCTCTCCCTGGAGCGGATAGTAACCATAGTGATGCATATTCAGGAAAAGCTGAAAATCCTTGATGATTTAAGGGAATCAAAGTTTAACCTTTTAAAAAAGTATAATCTTATCGGAGAAAGCAGGCCATTAAAAAACCTAAAAAAGAAGATAGAGAAGATTGCCCCCACCAACGCGTGGGTTTTGGTGTTCGGAGAAAACGGAACAGGGAAAGAGCATGTGGCACGCCTTATACATATGCTTTCCAAAAGGGCGGATTCCTCTTTTGTGGAGATGAATTGCTCCGCCGTGCCCGCAGATCTTACGGAGAGCGAACTTTTTGGGCATGAAAAGGGCGCCTTTCCCGGTGCGGCGGCATTAAAACTCGGCAAGATTGAGCTTGCGGGCGGCGGCACCCTTTTGCTGGATGAGATAGCTTATCTGGAGCCCCAGATTCAGGCAAAACTCCTTAGAGTTTTAGAAAGCGGCACTTTTACAAGGATTGGCGGCTTTGAAAATATCCGTTCCGATTTCCGCCTCATCTCCGCAACTAGCAAAAATCTTGAAATAGAGGTTAGTGCGGGAAACTTCCGTGAAGATTTATATTACAGAATTAACGTTATCCCCATAGAGGTTCCCCCTTTAAGAACCCGCCCCGAAGATATTGCCTTGCTTGCCCTTCACTTCCTTGAGGAAGCGTGTTTTGACAACGCCCTTCCGCGCAAATTAATCTCCCCGGAACTTATGGAGATATTTGTTCGCTTCAATTGGCCGGGAAATGTTCGGCAGTTGCGGCATGTGGTGGAACGTTTGGCGGTGCTCTCCGAATCTGAAACATTGACGGCGGACGAACTTCCTGATTATTTTTCTCAAGGCGGGCTAATTGAGGAGATCCCTATTGACATGTCCTCCCCGCTAAAAGACGCGCGGGATGAATTTGAAAAACAGTATATCATAAAAGCCCTCGCCGCCTCCAACTGGAACGTATCCAAAGCCTCGCGACTTCTGGATATTGAACGTTCATATCTGCACAAAAAGATAAAGGCATATAATCTGGAAAAACCGTAATTATATATCTATTTTATGCTATAGTCCGGATAAATGTAAAAAAGGGTATTGCCGGCAGAGGCATTGATATTGAAGAACGGGATAAATCGCTTGGAAGCCCGAACCGGAAGATGAGCAGGGGTTCTTATGCCTGAAGCCGTTCCGTATTTTTTAACTTTAGCGAATAGCCCAAGTTCCCTCTGCATTCTCCAATGTCGTAATATTTTCCGTTATTGTATGAAACAAGCCCGGCTTTTTGAAAATCCGGCAACCCTTTTTCATTGAGGATAGCCGGATCCGCCTCCACAGACACTACCTCCCCCACAAAGAGATCATAGCTCCCGACTTTCAGAATATCCACAACCCTGCACCCGATAGATAAAGGCGACTCCGCTATGGCCGGAGCGATTGAGAGGTTGGGGATCGGAGCAGGGGTGAGGGAGCATTCCGCAAATTTATCATAATCGCGCCCTGATTTCACGCCGCACCAATCAGCTTCATAGACAAGGTCTCTCCCCACAAGATTGATAACATACTCCATAGACTCTCTAATCTGTTGGTAGGAAAAACGGACTTGTTTTATGGAAATTCCCACAAGCGGCGGCACCGTGCTTAAAGTTGCTGCCATAGCTATGGAGATAACATTGTCTTTGTTGTATGGCGGCTCAACCCCCCTGCACGAAACCATCAGCGTTGGGGCGGGAGAGAGGATGGTTGAAGATACCTTTAACGCACTTTTAGCGAGACGCATTTTCCCTCCTTTTGCACCCTCTTTTTGACGGTTTAATATCAAGCGCAATCGCTTTCGCTGGCACAAGCTCCGGTATTCCGTTTATTACCGGATACCCCTTATTTTCGCGCGGGTTGAATAGGATGTTTTTGTCTTCAAGCCATTGCAGCGGCTTTTTATCCACCGGATCCACAAGCAAACTATAAATTTCTACCATATCCCACCTCTTTATAAAAAGTTTCAATACTCTTTTCCGATAAGCGAAAGGTGATCAAGGAAGCGAACTGCAAAAGAGCCCGAACCGCGAGCTTCTTTCGCCGCGCGCAAACCTGTTTCCGCATATGTTACAGAACCGTTTACCGCCGCTTGAAAGTCAGTCTCTGCCACCGCAAGGAACGCCGCAATTACCGCACCTAAAGCGCAGCCGGTTCCTGTAGTTTTAGTCATTAATATATGTCCGCCAGGCACGGCGGCGATCTTTTCTCCGTCCGTGATATAATCGGTCTCCCCGCTTACGGCAACTACAGAACCGGTTTTTAACGCTAACTCCTTTGCGTAAGGGAGAGCCTCGTCCGAACCAGCCGTTGAGTCAGGGCCTTTGGCGTTGCCTGTAGCGCCTGCTACCGCTATAATTTCCGAAGCGTTTCCGCGAATTACATTAGGTTTGAATTTAATCAACTCATAAACAATTTCCGTGCGATATGCAAGGGGTCCCGCCGCTACCGGATCTAGAACCCACGGCGTTTTTGCTTTATGGGCGCTTTCCGCCGCTATAAGCATCGCTTCCCTGTCGTATCGGGTTATGGTCCCCACATTGATGAGCAGCCCCTGAGCAACGGAGGCAAAATCTCCGGCTTCTTCCGCCGCCACCACCATAGCGGGTGAAGCACCGATGGCTAAGAGGATGTTAGCCGTAAAGTTTGTTGCCACTATATTTGTGATGCAGTGGGTTAGCGGCACCGCCGCCCGCAGCTTTTTAAGATCTTCCGCAACAGTGAGATTAGGCCAAGCAACTCTCTCAATTATATCTGACATAAAAAGACCCCCTCTAATTAAATGATCTGCTTTGCGCGGATTTATGGGGCTTTAAGGCAACAATTCCGATCGTGTCGGGGAGCTTCCCCGCTCCGCTCTCTGCTACGCGTTCGATCTGAAGCCCTGCCTTTAGGATAATATTAAAAATATCTTCCAACGGCCTGTTCCATGCGCCGACCCGACTTCTAACCGGGCTTGTAAAATGAGAGGGTTCAAGGTAATGGCTTTTGCGGTATCCCGGTTGCACTACCACAGAACCGTCATCAAGGGTTTTCGCATACCCGCCGTTAAAGCAGGGGTGGGTGGCGATCTCCACATACCGCCCGCCCGGTTCCAATACCCGTGCTATTTCATTTATCACCTCCTGCAGATCGTCATACTCTGTTGAGGTGTAAGTTGTATAAACGAGGGGAATCGAACCGGATGCTATGGGGAGATAGGTTGCATCAGCCTGAATAACAGGGAGGCGGTTTGCCGCAAGCCTAAGTTGATCCGGCGAGAGATCAATACCTATAGGATCATATCCCAGAGTACGGAGTTCTTCGGATACCGCCCCTGTTCCGCACCCGATATCAAGAGCAACGCCGCTTCCCGGACCTACAAGTTCCGCAAGGAGCGTGTTTGACGATGCACGCAAATCTCCGCGTTCGGCGGCGCTGTTCATCGCCGCTTCGTACCAGTCCGCCAACCCGTCATATCGGGATACCCTATCTGTTTCACCAATCATAAGCTACACCTCAATTGCGTATATACTCGCGCAAGCGCTGATTAATAATATTCTCGGATATTTCCGCCGCATCAAAAACATAATGCTCACAAAGTTTTTTATGTTCCGCCGATGACCACTCAACACTTCTGGTTAAGATTCGGCAGCATATCGCCCGGTGTTTTTTACGGAATTGGTCGTGAAGCTCATGGGTTGCCAAAAATACCATCCTGTTTGATTCATGAACTTTTTCACGCCCCGCAAGGAGCCCCAGCGCCATAATACACCCCGTAACGCACCCGCAGGCGCATCCGGATTCCCCCAAACCTCCGCCGAAACCTGTGGCAATCTTATGAAATTGCGAAGGAAGCCCAAGCCTATAAAAATCATTGAAGGCTTTAATGGTCGCCTCGCTGCATGAAAAACCGTTCTTAAAATAGTGCAGCGCAAGCTCAGAGGCGCTTGTCCCTTTTTCTCCCGTGCTTTCAAGAGCGGTTTTAAATGACGGCTCTTCGTCTTCCTCGTTAAAATCTTCATATAACCAGGTGCTAAGGTAACGCTCTCCCGTGTCGGGAAAGATAACGAGAATTTTTTTGCCGCTATTCTCCGGACGCGCCGCCAAAACTTTTGCAGCCCATAGGGCGGCGCCGGAGGAGATGCCAACTAAAAGCCCCTGTTTGCGCGCCAATTCCCTTGCGGTTTCTCCCGCACTATCGTCTTCCACACGGATGATCTCGTCAATTAACCCGACATCCAACACCTCTGGGATAAACCCTGCTCCTATCCCTTGAATCTTGTGGGGCATAGGCACTCCGCCCGATAAGACAGAAGAGGAAAACGGCTCAACCGCAACTATCTTTACATTTGGATTTCTCTCTTTAAGAACGCTTCCAACCCCCGTGAGGGTTCCCCCCGTTCCCACAGCGGAAACAAATATATCCACGTCTCCGTCCATATCCGCCCATATCTCCTCGCCTGTGGTTTTTCTGTGAACTTCCGGATTAGAGGAGTTTTGAAACTGCTGAGGGATAAAGGCGCCGGCAACGGCATTTTTTAACTGCAAAGCTTTTTCAACCGCACCTTCCATACCCGCTCCCGCTTCCGTTAAAACCACCTTCGCTCCTAGAGCTTTTAAGAGTTTGCGCCGTTCAACGCTCATAGATTCGGGCATAGTCAATATCAGCTTATATCCCCTTACTGCGGCTACAAAGGCAAGCCCAACGCCGGTATTGCCGCTTGTGGGCTCTATAAGGGTATCCCCCGGTTTTATAACCCCTGCCGCTTCCGCGTTATCTATCATTGAGAGTGCTATTCTGTCTTTAACACTGGAGAGCGGGTTAAACATCTCCAATTTGGCGATAATTTCACCCCCAGCACCGGGATTTTGTATCCTCACAAGCGGGGTATTGCCAATCAATTCGGCAACATTTTTAGCTATTCGTCCTATATTTATCTCCGTTATTTTTAATTCATACTAAACCTAGTTATATAATATGCAATTGAGGAAGTCAAGAGGAAAGAACAAAAAAAATTTGCTCTGTCAAAGAGATAGTAAACAGCGGCAGAAAGATTGCAAAACGGACGGCATAAGAGAGCACGTAAAAAAATGATACGGATTATAATATATTAAGGTGAAAAGAGAAAGATTATGAAGAAATTTCCAAGCGTCCCGTAGGGGATTTGAACCCCTGTTGTCGGCGTGAAAGGCCGATGTCCTAGGCCGAGCTAGACGAACGGGACTATATATTATGAGCCGTGCGGGGCTCGAACCTGCGACCTACTGCTTAAAAGGCAGTTGCTCTACCGCCTGAGCTAACGGCTCAATAAATATGGAAAACTTCCGCTTAAAAACGGCTGAATAATCGCAGTATTTTTACGGAGCTTGCTTTTATATCAAAGCAGAGGGTTTATGTCAATAAGAAATATATCTTTTTGTTTTATTTTTTCAGCATAGCGCACAGGTAAAATTGAGCGTGTGAAAAGCTTA
>JAITJJ010000210.1 GCA_031278965.1 Deferribacteraceae bacterium | reverse complement strand
ACCGAGCCGACAAAGAAGATGAACGATGCGTACAAGATTTTCAGGATCAAATGTCCGGCTGCGATACCTCAAAAATTAAACTAATGTAGACACAAAAAAAGCTGGAAACTCAGGATGATGACTCCTTATTCTGATAGGGTCTATAGCGGATATATCCTTGGGGAATTTTAAAACCATCGTGATTTTGCGCTATTTTGACATTCTAAGATAGAAAGCTATCTATACTTGAGTTGACACTCTCAATTCCTCTAAAAGTATGCGGATAGTTTTACGCCGAAGAGGTATTGATTAGGGAGCTTCATATTTCCTTTCTTGCGAAAATAGTCTCCCAGATAATAATTCCCGCTTAACATATATCCTGTGCTTGCCTCAACCCCCAGAAAGTCAAAAAAGATATGCTCATAGGAGAGGCGAATCCACTCTTTTTGATACCACAGCGTCTTATCCCTATCGTCATATTCGCTTAAAACATACCCCTCAATTTCTTTGCCGTAAAAGAGGGTTGCCGTATCCGCCTCCGTAGGGGCAAATGCATATGTTATTTTATAATTGTCGCTCAGGCTTATATCAATATCTATTTTATGCATTTCTGAAGGGGTAAAAGTAATTCCGTTGCTCGGCACGCCCAGGCGAAGGTGAAAGTTTTTGCCCATATAGGAATAGGAAACAAGCGGGAAGAAGTAAGTATTAAGAAAAACCGGCTGACTTGCAACTGCAATGCCTAAGTAGAGGCGGCTCTTTCTGTAAAAAGGAAATTTCCTTCCGTCCGGAAGAGTAACCTCTCTCTCCTCCAGAACTTTTGAGTAGACGCTGTAGCCGTATAAAGCGACTGCGTTCATAAGATTTGCGGTATTAAACGGCTTATCGCTTGACGAACCTGCAAAACCTCCAAACAGGTGCTTGTCTCCGAAGTGGAAGTAAGCCAGAGATGCTTCCTGCAGCCTCATATCATCATCTTCCCCCAGATAAGTTGAATACTTCAGAGACGCCATATTAGCGCCCATCCTTAAACTGTAGGTCATTTTTATAGAGCTGTAATCGTTTTCTTTCCGATCGTAAAACTCGTATTCAGTTGAGATAACCTGCTCCGCAAAAGATATTTTTGCAATAAAGACCAAAGACAACAAAATAAATAATTTTTTCATGTTAAACCTGTATCTTATAAAATAAGTCAAACGGTGAGATGTTTCAAGGCGGAAATCCATTTAATTCGATTCAAATAGCAAGATTTTTACCATAATTGCTCCTTATATATAATTGCCTGTATCGGCAAGATTGAGACAAGGCAATTAACCATGCATATTTTTAATTGACATCTCTCTCAATTTTGATAGTATACTTGGCAAGGGCTGTGATTGATAGATTGCAGTAATTAGGCGGGGGCTTGCTTCATAAATGGCGGGGTGTTCCGTTGCCTTTAAATTAGGGCAAGTTCCTTGCTAAGTTAATGTTCTTAGTTATTTTTTGGGGGTTAAGTTGGTTCAAGTCGGCTTGGATTATACGCTTTTCATTCAAATTCTGCAGTTTTTCATAATAGTGTTCCTTGTGAACATATTCATAGTTAAACCGCTTTATTCCACCATGATAAGACGAAACGATAAAGTTGCCTATCTTTTGGAACGTGCAAAGGCCGCCGGGGAGGCAGTGGAGGCGAAAAAAACCGAATATGAGGCAAAACTTGCCGCTGTCCGTCAAGAGATATACGAATATCAGAACACCTTGCGGGCGGACGCCGCGCACAAAGCCGCCGATATCACAGAAAGGGCAAAGAGCGCCGCCGCGGGCGATATTGATAAAGCTGTTAAAGATATTGAGCGGGAGATCACCCGCGCTCGAGATAAACTTAAAAACGATCTGAAAGCTCTCTCAGAGCAGATTGTCCTTGCTGTTTTAAAATAATGCCGCTTAAAAGATAACGGAGAACGACGTGATATTAACTGTATTCAGTAAGTTGGGGAGATTTGGTGCAGTTGGGGGGATCGCCTCTTTTTTTGTAACCCTCTTCCCTCTTTTTGCCTTTGCCTCCGAAGAAGGGGGTGACAGCCCTTTGAGCGGGCTGTTGTGGAGAATCTTTGTTTTTGCGATCTTTGCCGCCATTTTATACAAACTCCTTGCAAAACGGATTAAAAACGCTTTGGTGTCCGGCGCGGAGAATATCCGTAAAACCATAGACGATGCCGAAAGCGCGTGCGCTGCCGCCGAGAGAGATTTGGCGGAATATGCCGCAAAGATAGACGGTATGACCAAAGAGCTTGATGAGATGAAAGCCGTTGCAAGAAATACGGCGGAAAAAGAGGCGGAACTCATCCTTAAAGAGGCGGAGGCCTCCGCCGCAAAGTATAAAGAACATGTGAAAAAGGCGGTGGACGCGGAAGTTATCAAGGCTGTGGCAAACCTCCGGAGCGAGATAGCGCTGCTAGCCATAGAACAGGCGGAGGCAGCCCTTGCCGCCCGCGAAGACGATGCGGAGAAAGAGCGTTATATTGAAAACGCCGTCTCTAAGATTGGAGCATAAAGCGGGGGTATGCAGTGAAAAATCTAACGGTTGCAAAAAGATATGCGGAAGCCTTATATCAAGAGGCAAAAGCAGAAAAGGTATTAAACGAGGTCGCTGAAGATATGCGGCAGCTTGCGGTGCTCACTGCAAACCGCGAATTCGGCATTCTTATAAATAACGCCACCCTTAATAGTTTTGAAGTGCAAAGTGCGGTGGGCGCCATCTATAAAAAAGGGTTCATATCCAAGCTCACTTATGCTTTTCTAACCGTTCTTGCAGGCAAGCGCCGCATAAATATTCTCCCGCAGGCTATAGACGCTTTTGCCGCCCTTATCCGCGAGAGCAACAGCGAAGTTTTAGCGGAGGTGGTTTATGCCTCCAAAGTGGGGGATTCAGTGAAAACAGCCCTTGCCGCCCAACTGAAAAAGATCGCCCGCAAGAACGTTATATTAAAGGAAATCATAGACCCTTCCCTTTTGGGCGGGCTAAAAGTTACCATCGGAAGCACCCTTTACGATGCCAGCCTTCTTGGCAGAATTTCCGCCATGAAAGCGCTTTTGAGCTAATAGATACTTAATTGTTTTTTAAGGAGATAATGCTTTATGCAGATTAAAGCTGATGAGATCAGTCAGATAATACGGGAGCAGATCAAAAATTTTGACCGCAAAGTAGAAATGGCGGAGATTGGCACCGTAGTCAGCGCCGGGGACGGAATAGCTAAAATTTACGGCCTTGACAATATTATGGCAGGAGAATTGGTGGAATTTCCCCATAACGTCTTTGGTATGGCGCTGAACCTGGAAGAGGAGAGCGTCGGCGTGGTTATCCTCGGAGATTTTGAGCATATAAAGGAAGGGGATACCGTTAAACGCACCGGGCGTATTGCCAGCGTTCCTGTGGGAGACGAGCTCATTGGACGCGTTGTTTCTCCTCTGGGCGTCCCGATAGACGGAAAGGGTCCCATAAATACAAAAAAAACAGACGTTATAGAAAAGATTGCTCCGGGCATCCTTACCCGCCGCTCGGTATATGAATCCGTTCAGACAGGGATTAAAGCCATAGATTCTATGATCCCTATCGGACGCGGACAGCGGGAGCTTATCATAGGCGACCGCCAGACAGGGAAGACCGCCATCGCCATTGATACCATTATAAACCAGAAAGGGCAGAATATGATCTGCGTCTATGTGGCAATCGGACAGAAACGTTCCACAGTGGCGCAGGTGGTGGAAACTCTTGAAAAATACGGCGCTATGGAATATACGATTGTGGTTGCCGCCACCGCGAGCGAATCAGCGCCGCTCCAATTTATTGCTCCCCTTGCGGGGTGCACTATGGGAGAGTATTTCCGCGACAACGGCCGTCATGCTCTCCTTGTATATGACGATCTTTCAAAACACGCCACCGCATATCGCCAGATGTCGCTTCTATTGCGCAGACCTCCGGGGCGTGAGGCATATCCGGGGGATGTATTCTACCTTCACTCCCGCCTCCTGGAGCGCGCCGCAAAGTTAAACGACCAGTTGGGGGGTGGTTCTCTTACAGCCCTTCCCATTATTGAAACACAGGCGGGAGATGTTTCCGCTTATATCCCCACCAACGTAATATCCATTACAGACGGGCAGATCTTCCTTGAAACAGACCTCTTCTTCAGCGGGGTGCGCCCGGCGTTGAATGTGGGAATATCTGTTTCCCGTGTGGGGAGCTCCGCCCAGATAAAAGCTATGAAACAGGTGGCGGGGCGGCTTAGGCTTGATCTGGCGCAATACCGTGCTATGGCGGCTTTTGCCCAGTTCGGAAGCGACCTTGATGCCGCCACCCAGAGACAGCTTACACGGGGCAGCCGCTTGGTGGAGCTATTAAAGCAGGTGCAATACAAACCTGTTTCTGTTCAGAATCAGGTGGCGGTGCTCTTTGCGGGCGTCAACGGGTATCTTGATGATATTCCCCTCCCCGCAGTTCAGAAGTTTGAACAAGAGTATCTGAACTTTTTAAGCATAAACTATGCGGACATATTAAAAGAGATTTCCGAAAAGAAAACTCTCTCAGATGAGCTTACGGCAAAACTTAGAGAGGCGATAGATGCCTTTAAAAAACAGTTTGTTGCATAGGTGCAGTTTATGGCAAACACCAGAGATATAAAACGGCAGATTGTTTCAGTGAAAAACACCCAGAAGGTGACAAAGGCGATGAAGATGGTTTCGGCGGCTAAGATGCGAAAAGCTGTTGAAGCTATGAACGCCACCCGCACCTATTCGGAAAAGATACGGGAAGTGGCGGCAAGCCTCTCTGGGCAGTCAAAAGGGGAGAGTCCGTTTCTTAAGCCAAAAGCGGAAGTAAAAAATATCGCCCTGATTGTGGTCTCCTCAGACAGGGGTTTGTGCGGCGGATTCAACTCCAATATTAACCGTCTGGTCTTAACCTTTGCGGAAGAACACTCAGACGCCTCCGTAAAGCTCTTTATTGTTGGAAAAAAAGCGTTTGATTTCTTTAAGCGCCGCAACTTTTCCATATTGGAGAAGTGGATAGCCTTAGGCGGCAAGTTTACCTATGACACGGCGCGGGAGATAACCGGCAGAGTAAAGCAATCCTTTCTTGAAGGAGTTTTTGACGAACTCTACCTTGTATATAATGAATTCCGCTCCGTTGCCTATCAGGCGGCAAAGTTGGAAAAACTCCTCCCCCTCTCTTTTGACGCTACGGACGGGAAGGAAAAGGTTAATTATATATTTGAACCCACTGCCTGCGCCCTTTTGGATGAAATAGTTCCGAGATATATTGATTTTTCGGTTTATCATGCGCTTTTGGAATCAGGCGCGGGCGAGCACGGGGCGCGTATGGTTGCTATGGATAACGCCACCCGCAGTGCGGACGATATGATTAAGAAACTTGTATTAAACTACAATAAAGCGCGGCAGCAGGCGATCACAATGGATCTTCTGGACATTGTGAACGGTGCTGAAGCCCTGAAATAGTCTGAAATGAAGGAGAAAAGATAGATGGCTCAAAGCAAAGGGAAGATCGTTCAGGTTATCGGACCTGTGGTGGACGCAAAATTTGAGGCGGGGGCGTTGCCGGAGATATTTACAGCTCTAAAGATTGAAGATAAGACGCATAAGCGCACGGTTATGTGTGAAGTTGCCCAGCATCTTGGCGAGGATACCGTCCGCGCGGTAGCGATGACCACTACAGACGGGCTTGTTAGGGGTATGGATGTGGAAAACACCGGTGCTCCGATTACTGTTCCGGTAGGCAAAGAGGTGCTTGGGCGGATATTAAATGTGGTTGGGGAACCCACTGATGATGCAGGGCCGGTTAAAGCCGCATCCCACCGTTCTATTCACCAACCCACTCCGTCTCTTGAAGATCAGGAGACCTCTGTTGAAATGCTTGAAACTGGGATTAAGGTTATAGACCTCCTTGAACCGTATACAAAAGGCGGCAAAACCGGCCTTTTCGGCGGTGCGGGCGTGGGCAAAACCGTAATTATTATGGAGCTTATAAATAATATCGCCAAACAGCACGGCGGGTGTTCTGTTGTGGCGGGTGTTGGGGAGAGAACAAGGGAAGGCAATGATCTCTATCAAGAGATGAGCGAATCAAATGTCTTGGATAAGGTTGCCCTGGTTTACGGTCAGATGAACGAACCTCCCGGAGCGCGTATGAGGGTTGCCCTCTCCGCCCTTACGGTGGCGGAAAACTTTAGGGATGAGGGGCAGGATGTGCTCCTCTTTGTGGATAATATATTCCGTTTTACCCAAGCCGGTTCAGAGGTTTCCGCTCTCCTTGGGCGCATGCCCTCTGCTGTTGGCTATCAGCCCACGCTTGGAACGGAGATGGGTGAATTGCAGGAGCGGATCACCTCCACAAAGAAAGGTTCCATTACGAGTGTTCAAGCCATATACGTTCCGGCGGACGACCTTACAGACCCTGCTCCCGCCACCACCTTTGCCCACCTTGATGCCACCACAACCCTATCAAGGGCGATATCCGAGCTTGGTATATATCCGGCGGTGGATCCGCTTGATTCAACCTCAAGGATATTGGATCCGAATATAGTGGGAGAAGAGCACTACAACGCCGCCCGCAATGTTCAGGCGGTGCTCCAGCGTTATAAAGAGTTGCAGGACATTATAGCCATCTTGGGCATGGAAGAGCTTTCTGAAGAGGATAAATTGACGGTGTCAAGGGCGAGAAAGATTCAGCGTTTCCTCTCCCAACCTTTCCACGTAGCCGAGCAGTTTACCGGGACTCCGGGCAAATATGTTAAATTGGCGGATACCATCAAAGGCTTTAAAATGATTCTTGAGGGCGGTTGTGATGAGCTTCCGGAGCAAGCTTTCTTTATGTGCGGCGGGATTGAGGAAGTGTTTGCCAACGCGGAAAAGATGAAGACAGCGGTTTAAAGAGAGGTAAATGATGCCCGATAAACTTTCCCTCACCCTTGTTTCACCGGAACGACTCTTGGTAAGCTGCGAGACGGATGAAATATACGCATCCGGCAGTGAAGGCGATATGGGGATTCTCCCCGGCCACGCCGCCCTCTTCTCTTCTTTAAAAAGCGGGGAATTCCGCTACAGCGTCGAAGGCGTTACTGAATATGCGGCGGTTGACGGCGGTTTTATGGAAGTTTTGGATGATAAGGTTACAGTTCTGGCGGATAGCGCGGAATTGGGCGGCAGTATTGACTATGAAGCCGTTAAAACCTTAAAAGAAGAGAGCGAGTTGGAGCTTGCAAAATATAAAGAAACAGACGGAGAGAGCACTTATCTTGAGAAGTATGCCAGAGCCGCCCTCCGTTTGCAGATAGCGGAGAGATACAGGAAATCGGTATAACGCTGAACAGGGCTTCCCCTTCCACTTTAATCTTTTCGCGGCAAGTAAGAAGTTGGGGTATGTGCGAAGGGGCAGCTATTAAATAGTTCCGCCGGCAGATGTATTTGAAAGACGTGATAGTAGTTGACTGTATGATTGCACGCATTATCAGCGCAATATTTATCTTATGCTTCTATTTTCGTTCTGAACTGGATCAAATAAAAACCTTTTTATTAAAAAATAAGGGCAGATTGCCGGCAATCTGCAGAAACCGCCCCCAAATCAAGAGTTTACTTTCTGAAAACCAAAAAAGATAAGAACTTTACATTCATAAATTACAGGCATAAAATTGGATAAACAACAGTTTCACAAGGAGGCGGCGGGTGATAAAAGGAATAATATATAATGAAATGGATCTAACCGCGAATGCCCTCTCGCTGGACGGGGTATGGCTTAGGGTTATCGGGGAAAAAGACGCAACCGCTCTGGAGGATATAGGAGAACGCTTTAAGATTCACGAGCTCTCCATTGAAGACCTTATGGCGGATCACCAGTCCAAATATGAATACCACGAACACTACTCAATACTTATCCTAAAGATTTTTACCCCCTCCGCAGAGGATACCCCCCTCTGCACCGCCCAATTGAACTTTATTTACGGGAAAGACTTCATCATCTCTTTTGAGGAGGAGGAGCAGCCGTTTATAACGAAATACTTTGAAACGATCACGGGCGGGTTTAACTCGCCGAAAGTAGAGGAGATAATTTACGAGCTTCTGGATCAGATAATAGATCACTGCCTTGAATGCGCCTATGATTATCAGGATCAGATTGATGCTCTTGAAAACGAAGTTGTACAAGATGCGGACAGCCGCGGCTTAGCCTTGCTCTTCAACACCCGCAGGGATATTCACGCCTTCCGCAAGGTGGTGCGCCCCATAGCGGACATAATAGACAAACAGCACCGCCCCCATAACAGTATATTCTCTGAAGATATGATCCCATATATAAAAGACCTCTGGGATCATGCCAGCCGCACCGCTGCCATAGCCGACAGCCTCTGGGAAACCCTTACAAGCCTGCATGCGGAGATGTTGACTCTTTTGCAATATAAATTAAGCAGAACAATGAACCTTATGACCACCGTATCTGTCATATTCTTACCGCTGATGGTGATCACCGGCATCTACGGGATGAATTTTGACCATATGCCGGAGCTTCATATGAAATACGCTTATTTTGTAGTTTTGGCGGCAATGCTTTTAATAGGCGTTAATATGTTTTTTATCTTTAAGATCAAAAAACTATGGTAATAGATTAGGTTATTTTTTGGGGTTTCCATGCGTTTTTTTTCTATTTTCTTTTTTTTTATAGGAAGTTTCCTAGTAGGAAACGCCTATGCCCAAAGCGGCGGGGTGCTTGTTTCCACCGTTAAAGTCACAAATGACAGCATCTCTCAGACGAGAACCTATATAGGCAATATCAGGTATACCACATCATCCCGTATAGCAAGCGAATTGGCGGGGCGGATTAACTCCCTCCCATTTGAGGAAGGCGACCAAGTGAAAAAAGGCGACACCCTCTTTTCCATTGACACAGAGATATTGGTTCAGAATATAAATGCTGCAAAAGCCAAGGTGGAACAGCAGAAAATATCTTTGGAAAAAGCCAAACGGGATTTTGAGCGGATAAAGCTCCTCTTTGAGGGCAGCGCTGCCACAAAACAACGCCTGCAAGATGCCGAAACTGACTATAAGATCGCCCAGAATACCCTGACATCCGCTATGGCGGATTTAAGCGTATTGGAAGAGCAGCTCCGCCGCTCTTTTGTTAAAGTTCCCTATGATGCGGTGGTTGTGAAAAAGAGCGTAAGCGCGGG
>JAITJJ010000134.1 GCA_031278965.1 Deferribacteraceae bacterium | reverse complement strand
GCAGACGAGGTATTGATACATATAAGTCAGGATCAAGAGGAGCGTGCGAGATTTCGTTCCCGTCAGAAGTATTTAGCCGATATGGAGCACAACCTGATAGCCTCAAGAAAGGAAGGCAGAGCTGAGGGTCGGGCTGAAGGCAGGGCTGAAGGCAGGGCTGAGGGTCGGGCTGAAGGTGAAGTTGCAGGCAGAACAGAGGGCAAATTGGAAGCCGCCCGCGCAATGTTAGCAGACGGTATAGCTTTAGATAAGGTCATCAAATACACCGGTTTATCCGAAGAAGAGTTGGGGAAACAGACTAATACTCCTTAATTTTTAGAAAGAGGCGGTTTTTTGTTCCCGCCTCTTTTATCTATTCTTAGAGTCCTTTGTGTTTTCCGACTGTTTCAAAACCTTCAAGGATTACGGCGATCAGGGCGTATATCCCGAAGAGTGCGATCAGTATAAAATCTCCTATCATTTTTTTCGGTTTAATTCGGAGTTGAATTCGTAAAAAGAGAGTGTAAATTATTGCCAGGGCAAGAGAGAACGAGAGCGCCGCAGACGGGTTTTTACTGAAAGTTATTCCCCAGAAGCCGCCTCTCTTGCTTGGATTGCTGTTTAGGGCAAAAGTAAAAACAGTATCATACGCCTCCGCGTATTTTAATCGTCTCTGATATTTATAAAAGTATTTTTTTACAGGTATGCCGTCTCTTTCGGATGCGTATGAGCGCTCGCCCTCTTCATCTAAAACTTTTACTGTGATATAGAGCGGATCAACTCCGAAATTAAGTCTCTGCCTGCCGGGATCATAGTTTTCAACCCATACTTCCTGAAGCCGGTATCTGTCTTTCAATATGAGGTATACTCTGCCGGGGTTTGTCACAAGAAGTCCGTAGTAGGGGAGATGCTGATTTTCCCTTACCTTCATAAAAAAGATGCCGCCCTCCGCCTTGATATCTGTTTTCACCACTACCGGTTGGGATCTCGCCTGATATATATGAAACATTTCTCCGCTTGCGTCCGTAACAAAATAGCCGGCGTCATACGGTTTATGGTTGGTGGGGTTTCCTGCAATCCTTTGCGCGGGAAAGTTAAACCCCGCCTCGCTGAGGGCTTTTGTAAAAAGTGCGCTTTTTTCTTCATTTACCTTGTTATGGGAGGCGTCTATAAATTCCATACGTTTGCCGATCCGGAAAAACTCTTCCGGCATTGAGATGGAGGTGAATTCGCTGTCGGATTCGAAGAGCGGGAACAGTTGTATGCGTGTGTTTGCGGCATGCGCCAGAGACGGGGATACCTGTATGCTGTCCCAATCGGTTTCCGCCTTTTTGGGCGGGACATGAACGCCGTTTATCTCTTCAGGATAGATTCCCCATTTCAGAAGATCGCTGGTAAAAACAAACGGCATCAGGGTTTCATATTCTTTCAGGGTGTAAGCGTTGCCTTTGGTGTCCTGATACCGGCTTTTGCCGCTGTGGGTGGCAATGAGAAAATCTTTGATAACCGCGCTGAACGTTATATACGGGGTTTCGTCTTTCTTCTTTGCGATTGTTGCGAAAAGCTTCGGCAGAGCCCACGAAAGGCATAGAGATGCCGTCAGGATAATGATGAGGCGCGTAAAATTCACGAACATTATTCCGCCCCTTTTCTAAATCGTTCCGCCGGATAAAATATCGCCGACAGAAAAAGGGCGGCGCTTATCAGCAGATATACTATATAAATCCCGGATGAGTTGTAAATTGAGATCCCTATCAGTTTGTAAAACGCCGCGAACATAATAAACAGGCGTATTTTATGCTTCCAAGAGGGTTCAAGGGTTAAAACGGATGCTACCGCGTAGAATAGAAGGGCGTTAATATACCAGTAAAAAGTTACAAGCGGCACTTGCGAAAATACCTCATACGGGAAATAATACGCCGCCGCGAGAAGCGCGCAAAGGGTGTCCAAAAGCCAGAAGAGGGTTAAGGCTGCAATTGTGAAGGTTATCATCCTTGCGGTTGTCAGATATTCATTTGCAGGCAGATGGCAGGATATGCGGAAACGGCGTTTGTCAGATTCGGGATAGAATTGAAAGATCGCAAGGGCAAGCCCTGTAACATAGAGCGGTTTTTCAAATACGGAAAAGAAAAAGGTGTTCGTTTCAAAAACATTCCGCCATATGGCAACGGGGGAGCCTGCTATAAAAGAGCTTCTTATCCCAATCCAAAAATATGCAGCGATAGCCGCGTGAAAGATTAGGAGAGCAAAAAGCGCCCTCTTTAGTTTTAAGTATTCCTTAAACCAGATCATCATATATTACGGTTGCCCCTTTTTATACGCTTTTTCGCCGAACTCAGAACGCATACGCCAAGCCCAGCCAGAACTGCCTTCCCATCTGATATATATCGTAGGTGTAATACCCCTGCGCGGCGGTTGAGCGGCTGCCTTCGCCTATCTTGTTCTTTAAGTCAAGTATGTTGAATATTTCAAGGGTTACGGTCAGAGACTGATCTTTATAGGTTTTCTGCTTCCATGAAAAAACGCAGTCCAGCATATACTGTTCGTTTATATGCGCTATGGAATAGGACGCCAAGGTTATCTCATCCCGTTCCCCCGTGTCGGGGTTTGTTTCCCCGTAGCCCACAAATACGTCGTCATCGCTGGTGAGTTTTTTGTATGGAGTGGTGTATTTCAGTATAGCCGATACCGTAAGATTTTCAAAGAACTTTCCGGCATATGCAAAGTTTAAAACGTAAGGTTTATTGAAGTTATCCCTCGGCAAATCTTTTAGTTTGATCCGTTTCCCTTCCAGAAAAACTTCCGTTTCCATATCCTCAAGGCTGAAATCTGAATCATAATTATCGTTTGATGTTTTGCTTTCCGACCATGTGGTGTTGAATAGAAGCGAGTGATTTTTCCAACTTTTGCTCCATTTGAGCTGAACGGACTGATATTGGCTTGAACCGTTGTTGTTAAGCCGCCAATGCCTTCTGCCGTCTTTTTCAAGAACAATATAATCCCGTGCAAATTCGTCTTCGGAAAGTCTTGCCGTATAGTTTAAGTTTAGGATGCTCCCGAAGATTTTCTGTTCAACCCCCGCGGTGAATTCATCGCTGTAGGGTGTTCGCAGGTCGCTGAAGTTGTATTCAGTAAAGGATTGATTATCTGTGTATTCCCAGGATTGCACGAGATTTTTGTCTGTCCAGCGGACATTTTTAATGCTGGGCAATATCCCCTCCCGCAGTTTGTTGCTCAGGAGGCTGGAACCGTAATAGCGCGCGTAGCCCGCCGCAAGGATTGTGCCGTTGTCGTTAAAAATATCGGCTTGAAGGCGGGTTCTGGGGGAGAAGTCGGTATTGTTCATATAGTCGTCGTTTGTAACCCTAAGCCCCGCGTTAAAGAGGAAGCGGTTGAACCGCCACTCTTCGTTGGCGTAGGCGGCGAATTGGTTGATATAGGCGCGCACGTCGGATTTTGGATAGGTGCTGCGGATAGTGAAATACTGTTCTCCGTCAACGCAGGTTTCTGTGTCTATGCAAATAACATCTTCAGATAGAACAGCCCCGGAGTAGAGGGTGTATTCTTCCGGTCTGTGGTGCCTCCCCATAATATATCCGTATGTAGCTCCGTAGCTTATTTTATGCTTCCCCCAGAGTGAGCGCGGGGAGAGGTTTTGGTCAAAGGAGAGGTTTAAAGCGCCGTTTTCTTTGTTAAGGTTGCCCGGACCTCCTTCATAGCTTGGCAGTTCATCGTAAAGATCGGCTTTGGAACCCCACGGCTTGTAGTAGGAGGATATCCATGTTTTATGGTAGTCTGTGGAGTTTATTCGGCTGTTTTCCTGAAAAGAATAGTCGGCGTGGAACTTGATATTCCCGCCTTCTCCGGTTTCCTTGAAATAGTTGGCGGAGGCGAAGTACCCGCCCCCTACGGTTTCATAATCGCTTTCAATGGTGTCTTTAACAAAATATTTTCCCTTGTATGGGGAATAGGTGAAGGAGGCTTCAATATAACTTACGCCGTCTATATTGTGCAGCCCTTTCAGGTAATAGCTTTCCGAGCGTCTTTCGGTGTCGCGGTATCCGTCAAAATATCCGAGGGGGATGACCGATTCTCTCCTGCTGTAGCTTGTTATAAATTTTGTATCTTCCGTTACGGGGATATTTAAGGATACGGAGTAAAAGTCTTTGCGGAAATTGGGCTGACTTTCGGAAGATTCCGATTTGTTGAATACTTCGCGGTCTCTCTCATCTATGAAATAGTGGCTCCAGCCGGACTGCGTCGTTCTGTATGACAGCTTCCCCCCGAATTTGCTCCCCGGCTTTTTGGTGGTTACGTCCACCACGCCTCCCGTAAAGCCGCCGTATTGCACCGGGATATTGCTGTCATAAACGGTGACTTCGTCTATAAGCCAAGAATCTATAAAAAATTTCTGGGTGTTGCCCTGGATATTCCCTATGCTCTCCTGCCCTATGACGCCTCCGGTTTCAAGGGGGTTGGAGTTGCTCATACCGTCAAGCATAAAGAGGTTTTCATAGGTTTTCCCGCCGGATATGGAAACATCAGCCGGGGCGATCTCCCCGGCGGTGCTGCTGGAGCGTTAATCGTTGTCATACTGCACGGAGGGGAGGACGCGCAGAATATCGGTGACGTTGCCGTCCCCCGCGGGCATATTTTCCAATATATCTTTCGGAACTTCGGTTTTTCCCATCCCTGTGTTGTCCTGAACGCTTTCCACAACCTCCATATCTTCCATAACGAATATGTCTTCCGGGGCGATCTCCTCTTCCCCGGCCGCTTCCTCCGCCGTATATTCATTGCTTTCCGGCGCTTCCTGAGCAAAAACGGATGCGGAAAAGAATAACAGGAACAGAAAAGTAAGCAGGGTTATCTCTTTCATTAAACTTTGGGTATGTTAAGCCGTTTCCCCGTAAAATCCCCGGACTGCCGCTTTCACGGCAGCCCGGGTTTATCTTTTAGGGGAAGAGATTTTTAGTCCGCAAAAAACGGAGTCAGATCTTCGGTGTCGGGTTTTCCGTCCCCGTCTATATCATCGTCAAGCTCAAGTCCGCTTGTCGCAATCTGTTCCGCCGTTGCCCAAGGCACGAAGAAATCTGGTTTACCGTCTTTATCGGTATCGGAGAAGGCGATCTTACCGGAGTCCACATTGTAAGAAACAATATATGGAAGTCCGGGTGCGGGGAAGTCGTCCGAACCCGCGATTGTGGTAGCAATACTGTTCAGAGCGGAATTTATATCCGTCAGATTCTCTAAGGCTTCTGCCTTTTCCACAGCGGTATCTATTGAATAGAGCTTTGCGTAGTCGGTATAGATGGTTATTAGTTGAGTAAGTCTACCATCTGGATCGCTGATGCCGTCACCCGCCGCGGTTTCCGCTCTTCCAAGGGCGGTTTTTACCTTTTCCCTTTCATTTATGGAAGCGTATCTTGCGGCTATTTTAAGAAAGGCTGCCGCTTCGTTTTCAGCGGCGGTATCGTCAACTCCGCCGGTATAGATAGCATCAGCTAGCGTGGAAGCCTCCGTCAAATACCCGTCTATCAAGGTGTTTCTGCCCGCTGCGGATATGGAACTGCGGTATAGTGCGTTATACGCTAAGAGAAGATTGAGATTTAGCCTGTATTCATTTCCTGAAATATCCGGCAACAACGCTGCAGCTTTTGCGTATGCAGCTTCAGAAGCCGGTACGGAGTTTGCCAGCTTTAAGTAGTAGTAACCCAGCAGAGAATAATATTGGCCTTTTGTATACGGCGCGGTAAGTGCGTCAACATAGGCTTCGGCTTTCTGTAAAGTCTCTTTTGCCTTGTCGGCATTGCCTGCGAGGGAATAGATGCTTGCGGTTTTCAGATAACCGCCGTCATAATCATCCGGAGAACATATCGGGTACTCGCTGTAACTGGGATAAATATAGCTTGTGTTTGTTATCATCATCCCTGCATTATCTGACAGAACACCCTGTGCCGTAAAATATGCGATTGCACTATCAAGCACGCCCGCCAGATAATCCGCGGCGGCTTCCGCTATGTCGTCCCGTCCGTGCCTGTGAGCCTGAACCCCTATACCCACTTGCCAATTGTTAAAATAAGAGAAGGCTTGGATGAACCTATTCAGATTTGAAAAGTCGCTAACAGCTAACGGGTTGTTAGTCAGATAATAGGAAAGTGCGGTATCAAAATCGCTTTCTTCTGCTTTGGCAAGGGTAATTTCATATAGTGCCTGTAGTTTGGCGCCTTCACGGGAAGAAAGGGCTGTAAGTATATCATTTGCGGCACTCTCTCCCATTGCCCAGTATACCGGTCCCGCAAGATAAGCAAGCGGGTCGCGATATGCATTATTTGCTGATATATTTGGGATATAAGAGTCAACCGCTGTCTTTATGGATGCTATCTTTGCTTTCATAGCTTCCGCATTGGTGTCGTTTGCCAGCATCCTGTAAAATACGGCGGCATAAGAGCTGTGCGCGATCTGCAAAGTATAAAGATTTGCAGTTGTGAGACCTACGCTAGGCAATTTGTTTTGCGTTACCTTCAAATAGTAATCAATGGTGCGTAAGGCATTTTCGCTGTCTCCACCAGCGATCATTTCTCTGATGGCATTGTAAATAACAGTCAAAAACCTTGTTCCCCAAAGAGTGTTCAGAGTGCTAGTGGCACTAATAGTGGAATTTCCCAGCATATCATCAACAATGAAATTCCGTATCTTATCAGCGGTTTCATGATCTCCAGCCTTGTCATACCCTCTCATATAGGGGACGTAGTAATTGATATAGTCTCTTATAGAGTTGCTATTAGATAAAATAGTGTCTTTCTGCCCTTCAAACAACGAGTCTAAATAAGCCTTCCCCAAATCAAGATAGATCTTGGCTATAGCTTTGTCATAAAGCGCAGTAAAATAGCCTATACTGCGAAATCCCTTGATCCTGTTCGCCGAACCTATAATATAGTAGTTGACAATCTCCAATGCTTTTTCATGAAAACCGTGAGCGGAATAGGAATCTATTATGCTGTCTGAAATGGCGTCGTTGATAGTGTCATTGTGGACATTGGTAAGTATCTCCCGTGCCTTATAGTTTTTATCCGCGTTGGATCTGAAGTAATAGTTTACCCGCTTTTCGTTATCGTTTCC
>JAITJJ010000118.1 GCA_031278965.1 Deferribacteraceae bacterium | reverse complement strand
ACAAGGGATGCAGGGGCGTTAAAAGCTATCTCAAAAACAGAAAATATCCCCATAGGCGAATTGCTGGTTCTGCTGGAACACGAGGGCTTAATTTTCACCACCTATATATACGGTTCCATGCAGATGGCGGAAATGCTGCACAGATTCGGATTTATTGCCAATCTTCCCGTGAATATTCAGGATTATATGTGGGGAAGCGCATCCTCAATGTTTGGCAAGGAGCGGAAGGTAGTATTCCCGCCCTCGCAAAATAAGCCGGCAGGTGAGATTGATGATGAGGGAGAATATGAAGAAAACGGGGAGAGCTCAGAGAACGGGGATTATGCAAACGGGATGGAAATTGTAGAGGAATAACCTATAAACTTGGGGGAACTTACCGCAGAGGGCTTTGAATAAGATGCCGGGGATATTGACCGAACTGCCTTGGTTCAAGGGATGCCACTCTTCTAAACAGGCGCTTCAACATATCCTGGGCAGATTTTCTCCCGCCGGAAAGTCCACATACCGTTTCCCGCCTATACAGGTTTCCAGCTGAACGAAGTTGCCGCCTGTCACCTCTCCGCAGATTGCGGAGGCTGCTCCGTAAGGATGGGCTTTTAAAAGCTCCGCAACTGCCGCCGCTTCAGAAGGTGGCGTAACAAGCACCGCAACCCCTTCGTTTGCCACTGTCAGCGGATCAAAGCCCAAGACGCTGCAAAGGCGGCTGACATCTTCCCGTATTGGAATTTTATCCTCTGTTATTTTAATCCCTTTTCCGCTTCCCAGAGCTATTTCATTCAGCACCGCCGCCACTCCGCCGCGGGTTGCATCCCGTGCAAAGTTCACAACCCTTTCGTGCAAAGGGTTGAGCATGTTGGATAAAACATTGCAGTCAGATGGAATAGAGCCTGTAAAACCGAGCTCGCCCCTGGCAAGAAGAGTTGCCGTTCCGTGACGGGCAATATCGGATGTGATGATGATTTTATCGCCTAAAGAGACTTTTGAAAAATCGTTCCAGCGTGAACGCACTTCGCCAATCCCGGCGGTGTTTATTATAAGACCGACAAGTTCTCCGCGGGGGATAACTTTTGTATCTCCGGTTACTACAACCGCTCCGGCTTCCGCTGCGGTTTCAGAGAGAGATATAAGGATTTTTTCCAACTTTTCGGCGCTGTAGCCTTCCGGTATTACCAGGGAACAACTTAGATATTTTGGGATAGCCCCGCTGACCGCAAGGTCGTTAATCGTCCCTGCCGCGGCTAATTTCCCTATATCGCCTCCAGGGAAAAACTCTGGGGTTATCACAAAGGAATCAGCGGAAAAGGCAAGCTCCCCGCCGGAAGGCGTAATATACGCCGCGTCACCCGCTGCAAGGAGGGCAGGATTATTAAAACATTTAAAAACCGTTGAAGTAAGCAAGGCGTTCATGGCTTTGCCTCCCCCTCCAACGGCAAGGGTTATATTTTTAGACATTCGCAAAAAAATTAAAAAGCTATCTTAAAAACTCCACGATTTTAAGTATTCTCTAATCATCATCGGGCACCCCCTTGACTGGGAGAGTTTTAAAAGGTCATCGGAAGATGCTATCTCATTTATGGGGCGTAGCTTATAAACCCTCTTATATTTTAAAGCGGAAAGCACCTGCGACGCGGTTTTATCCGTTCCCCACTCCACTTCCTCAAAACAGTCTGTAAAAGTGATGCGGTTAAAAGCTATAATGGATATATCTCCGGTGGATGTGGACTCGATAACGCAGTCATTGCGGGAAAGCTCTTCTCTTATTTTCATAAACGTATCCAGAGAGAGCACTGGGAAATCGGCACAGGTAAGGGCAACTATACTGTTATTTTTAAAAGAGTGGGTGAACGCCAATTTTACATCTATAGCGGTATTTCCTCCATCTGTGGTAATAACTTCTTCCGCTCTTATGTGGGCATATTTTGCGCTGCTATCCACACCGTCCGCCGGTTTAGGTACATACAGATTAACTGGCGTGTTCTTCCCCAGAGCATAGATCATATCTTGTGCATAGGCGATCTGTAAACCGGTGATAAATTTTTCCCCGTCCGCAATAAAAATTTTTGCTATCTGGGAAGCTGACCGGCAGACAGAGAGGGGTTTAATAAAGATGGCAACCCCCGAACGGCGTTCTTTTTTATTGTAATCCATAACACTCCTCCATAATTAATAACAAACATTATGCAACTTTTGTGGGTATTATTTTATCCCATAAATAAACTGCAGCGCAAGATTTTTCAGTTATTTTGAAGCAAGGGCTTCCAAAGCTGTTTTAATATTGAGTATCTGCTTTTCAAGCTCCGCTTTTTTCAATGTATCTTTTTCTATGATGGTGTGAGAGGCTTTGGCAAGAAATCCCTCGTTTTTAAGACGCGCACTCACCGCCTGCAAATCTTTTTCCAAGCGCTCGCACTCTTTAGTAAGCCTTGCTCTTTCCCCAGCAATATCCGCCAAGCCCGCCAGCGGAACGTGTACGGTATAATCTGCCGCCGCCCCCGCCGCGGCTTCATCCGGGAAAGTATCAACAAAATTTATGGCGGAAAGACGGGTTACAGAGTTAATTAAGACCTCTTTCTCCTTTATGATATGGGCAATCTCCGCCTCTTTCGGGGTGGCATAGACGGCCAGCACCTTAGCGGGGGAGATATTGTATTCCCCCCGTATATTCCGCACTATCCCTATAAATTCAATGATTCTGTCAATCTTTGCAGTTTCTCCTGGAAAATCAAAATCCCCAACTGTCCACCCTTCTTCAAGGATGGTTTTTCCTCCGGTAAGGTTTTTCCATATATGCTCGCTTACAAACGGCATAAACGGGTGCATAGCGGCGAGAGCTTTCCTTAGCACATAAACCGCTGCGGCTAAGGCGGCGGCTTTGCCGTCATCCTTAAAGATACGCACCTTTATAAGCTCTATATACCAATCGCAAAAGGAGTTCCAGAAGAAATTATACAGGGCGGCAGCGGCATCGTTAAAACAATAGTTTAAGATACTCCCTTCCACGGTATTTACCGCACTTTTTAATTTTGTCAGTATCCACCGATCCTCATCTCTAAGCTCTGCGATCTCTATTTTTTTAATATCCGGGAGTTCAGAATCTAAATTTATAAAGATAAAACGGGATGCATTCCATATCTTGTTTAAAAAGTTTCGGTATATCTCAATACGGGCTTTGCTTATGCGAATATCCCTCCCCTGCGCCGCAAAGATTGCCAGAGAAAAGCGGAGAACATCCGCCCCATAGGCATCCGCCATCTCCAGAGGATCGATGGAGTTCCCTTTGGTCTTGCTCATCTTCTCCCCTTTTTCGTCTCTTATAAGGGCATGGATATAAACATCCCTAAAAGGAACTTCCCCCATAAACTTTAAACCGAACATCATCATACGCGCCACCCAGAAGAATAGGATATCAAAAGCGGTGACGAGAACGGAGGTAGGGTAGAATTTTTTCAGAAGACCGGTTTCTTTCGGCCACCCCTGTGTTGAGAATGGCCAGAGAGCGGAGGAAAACCAGGTGTCAAGCACATCCGTTTCCTGCGTGATTTCAGTGCCCCCGCACTTTTCGCAAACGGAAGGAGTATCATCTTCTGATACTGTGATATGCCCGCATTTGCAGTGCCAAGCGGGGATTCTATGTCCCCACCAGAGTTGACGGGATATGCACCAATCCCGAATATTGCGCATCCACTCAAAATAATTCGACTCCCATACCTTCGGCAAAATACGGGTTTTTCCGTTCTCAACCGCTTCTACGGCTTTTTCTGCAAGCGACTTAACCTTTACGAACCATTGGAGCGATATCCGCGGCTCAATAACGCCCGCGCACCTGTAGCAATGCCCAACGCTGTGGGTTATGGGTGAAACTTCCCCCATGAGTTCCAAACGGGCGAACTCGTCCACAACCTTTTTTCGGGCGGCAAACCTGTCAAGCCCGTCAAACGGCGAAACAACTATCACGCCGGATTCATCCATACACTGAAATTCGGGTAGGGCGTGGCGTTTGCCTATCACGAAGTCGTTGGGATCCGCGGATGGGGTGACCTTCAGGCAGCCTGTGCCCAAAGCCATATCCACATATTCATCGGCAATGACTGGGATCTCCCTGTTGATAATCGGGAGAATAACAGTTTTTCCAATCAGGCGCTTATAGCGCGTATCCGCAGGATTTACCGCTACGGCGCTGTCAGCGAGATATGTTTCCGGGCGTGTTGTGGCGATCTCAACAAATCCGCCCTCTTTAAGGGGATAACGCATATTATACATAAAGCCAGCTTCGTCCTCAAAATCCACCTCAAGATCGCTTAAAGCGGTGTGGCAGCGGACGCACCAATTCACCATATAGTTGGAGCGATAGATAAGCCCCTCTCTATAGAGGGAGACAAAAACTTTTTTTACGGCGGCGGAGAGATCTCCGTCCATTGTAAAACGCTCCCGTTCCCAATCACAGGAAACCCCCAACCTCTTGAGCTGATTTAATATGGAACTTCCAGATACACCCCGCCACTTCCAAACCTCCTCCACAAACTTCTCCCGTCCAAGCTCCGCGCGGGATATCCCTTCTTTTGCGAGTTTTCTATCCACCACATTCTGTGTGGCAATCCCGGCATGGTCTGTGCCAGGAATCCATAGGGTTTCATACCCTTTTAATTTATGGAAACGGATAAGTATATCCTGCAAGGTAACATTCAGCGCATGTCCCAAATGCAGAGAGCCTGTTATATTGGGCGGAGGGATAACTATACTATACGGAAGAGCAAGAGAGTTCTCGTCCGCATGAAAGAGATTGTTTTTAAGCCAGAAGGCGTATATATCATCTTCATAATCTTTAGGGTTTACCCTGGTTGAAAGCTCCATCTCTACCTGCTTTTACTAAATCAGCTTAATTAAATTTACGGAAAGTATAACGTCTCTCTTCCCCGCTCACAAGTATATTTATTTCGGCATATCTTGCAAGAAAATCTTTAATCGCCCCCCCCCACTCTATGACCGCAAGTTCCGCACGATCCAAAAGTTCAAAGAAACCTGTCTGTTCAAGCTCAGAAAAAGAGCGTATGCGGTATAAGTCCGCATGGAGGGCGAAAGGGGGTTCGCCCGATTGTCGGTTATTTGGGGATATTTCATAAGTGCTGCAAACGGTAAAAGTGGGGCTCGTAATTATATCCCGCGCTCCGGCAGCTTCAAGGATACGGCACGCCAGAGCGGTTTTCCCTGCCCCCAACTCCCCGTTTAACAGGATAACCTTAATATCCCCCAATGCGGAGAGATATTTTTTTGCCGCTTTCAAAAGCTCCCCTTCAGAATAGAGGTCTGTAAATTCCAAAACAGTCATATTAAATATCCATTAGAGAAAGCCGTAAAAATCAGAAATTTTCGCCATGCAAAGAAATTAATCCTATCAACCAATCCGACAATGCGGTTACGTCCCGGCTTTATAACTCTATATCCAATATATTTAACCGTCTACATTTCCTTAATGAAAAATTTTGAGGTAAGACGACTATTAATATCTATTGTCAAAGATTCTTGTGGATTTCTTTTCGCTTCGGGGAAGTTCCCCCATACTGGTGGCTTTGGCATCCGCCGTTAGCCCCACCTGCTTCTTAAAAGCCGCCTCCACGCCTTTCTCCAGCGTTTTAATCTCCGTCCCTCCTGTTACCGGAGTTTCAAAAAACAGGGTCAGTATATCCTTTCCGTTCAGGTGATCAATCATCACCTGATACTCGCTGCTTACGCCGTCCACCCCTTTCAGCGTTTCATCCACAAGCCCCGGATATATCATAACCCCTCTGACTTTAACCATATCATCGCTTCTCCCAACGATCGTATCTATTCTGGGATATGCCAGCCCGCACGGGCAATCCCCCGGCATCTCCCTTGAAAGATCATGGGTTCTGTAGCGGATAAGGGGAGCGCCCTCTTTTCTAAGGGTGGTGATAACTATCTCGCCTATTTCACCCTCCGGGGCAATCTTGCCGGTTTTGGGGTTAATTATTTCATAGTAAAGATAATCGCTCCACATATGCATCCCGCAGGCATATTCACAACTTATCCCGATACCCGGCCCGTAAACTTCGGTAAGCCCGTATATATCAAAGAGTTCCGCTCCGAGTTCCCCCGCAATGCGGCGGCGCATCTTATCCCCCCACCTTTCCGAACCGATAAGCGCCCGTTTTAAGTGTATCCTATCTTTTACCCCTCTTTTTTCAATCTCCTCCGCCAAGAGGAGGGCGTAGGATGAAGTTGCGCACAGAACAGTGGTTTTTAAGTCTATCATCACTTTAATCTGTTTATCGGTGTTGCCGGGACCTAACGGAACCGCCATTGCCCCAAGTTTTTCCGCTCCCGCCTGAAACCCTATCCCCGCTGTCCAGAGACCGTAGCCCGGAGTAATATGTATCCTGTCGGCTCTGGTTACTCCGGCAGTTTCATAACATCTCTTAAACATTTCAGCCCAATCCTCTACATCCTTTCTGGTATAGGGAATAATTACAGGGGTGCCGGTAGTGCCGGAGGAAGAGTGAATTCTAACGATACTCTCGTCTTTTACTGACGAAAGACCCAGCGGATAAGCGTTTCTAAGATCATCTTTGTCAGTAAACGGGAGGGATTGAAACGCTTTTTCCGAAGTTATATCCCCCGCTTCTATCCCCGCAAAGTGTGCCTTATAAAAGCTACTCTTCTTTGCGCGGCGGATGTTCTTCCTTATATTCTTCAATATATTTTCATCAATTCTCATAATTAACCTCTTTTATCGCCTCGGACGGACAGACGGAAGCGCAGAGGGAGCACGGAAAACATAATCCCCCGTCTATGGATGCATGGCCGTCTTTCATAGTAAGGGCAGGACAGCCCAGACGTATAACGCATAGTTTGCAGCCAGTGCAAATATCTGTATCCACCTGTCTAATTACTCCGCGCCTATCTTTTTCTATGGCAACGCACCTTCCGACAAAGATCACAGCCCGCACCCCGCTATAAGTTGCAGCTTCTTTTACGGCATTTTGGGCGGCGGGAATATCAAAGGCGGAGACGCTTTTTACATAATTTACGCCCAGCACCTTCAATAGCTCTACAATATCAATCTTAGGGGAACAGCCGCCCCTTGCGGTTCTGCCAATTCCGGGGTGTGGCTGTCCGCCCGTCATAGCGGTTGTGGAGTTGTCAAGGATTGCCACAACTATATTTGACGAATTATAAACTGCATTTATTATCCCGGTTATACCTGTATGGAAAAAGGTGGAATCCCCTATAAAAGCAAAGTTTAACGCTTCCTTTTCAATGCGGTTTAATCCTTGCGCCATAGTGATCCCCGCCCCCATACAGAGGCAGGTGTCCACTATATCGAGGGGCTCTGTATTGCCCAGAGTGTAACACCCTATATCACCTGAAAAAACAGCCTTTTTAAAAGTCCCTTTGCGGAGAAGCTGCCTAACCGCACTTTTCACTGCATAAAAAGATGCGCGGTGCGGACAGCCTGCACAGAGAACCGGAGGACGTACCGGGAGCTGCGGGGGTGGCTTGGGCGCATTTGCGCGCTCAAACGGCAGTCCTAAAAATTTGCATACCGCCTCTTTTACCATTCCGGGGAGATACTCCCCCGCTTTCGGAAGATCTCCTGACATCTTCCCTCTGATCCTCACGCCGCCTGCAAGCAGCGCAAGCTCTTCTTCAATATACGGATCGAGCTCCTCCACCGTCAATACTTCTTCCAGACCGTTTAAAAATTCCACCGCAAGTTTTTTTGGAAAAGGGAAAGTACTCACCTTTAGGAGGGCGCACGGTTCTTTAATATCCCGCAGCGCCTCCTGAATATACGGATAGCATATTCCGCCGCAGGCAATTCCCCGCTTCGGAGTTCCCTCTTTTATGAGGATATTCCCCCAATACTCTGAAAATATCTCCGAAAGCTCCTCTTGTTCAGCTTCAAGTTTAATATGGTTCTGATAGGCAAGGCGGGGAAATATCACCCACTTCCCCCCGTCTTTCGTAAACCCTTCGGGTTCACTTTTCCGCAGATCATCTGAGCGCTCCATAACCCCATAACCATGGCAGAGCCGGGTTGCGGGGCGGAATATGACAGGCCTTGCAAACCGGTGGGAGAAGGCGAAGGCATCGGATATCATCTGGTATGCCTCCTCAGGGGTGGAAGGATCAAACACCGCAATATTGGCAAACTTTCCGTAAATGCGGGTATCTTGCTCTGTTTGGGAGGATGAAGGGCCTGGATCATCCGCCGCCACTACCACTAGAGCGCCTTTTATCCCTATATAATTTAGACTCATAAGTGGATCGGACGCTACATTCAGCCCTACCTGCTTCATGGTGACAAGAGCAAAACCACCTGCAAGCGCCGCCCCTGCCGCCGTTTCAAGCGCTGCTTTCTCGTTTGCCGACCACTCAATATATACACGATCAGGCGCTATTTTTATCAAAGTTTCAAGAATTTCGGTGGAGGGGGTGCCGGCATAACCGCTTGCAAAATCAATCCCTGAGCGAAGCGCCCCCAGAGCGATGGCAACATTGCCCATTAGAAATAGCGTGTTTTTGTTAAACCCTTGCATTGTTATTATCTTGTTGCTAAACACTCTACTTTAAATCCTCAATGCTCACCTCTTTCATCTTTTGTGTAACTGTTGCCTGCATATTGTTCCAGACGGAGCGGATTTTGCACACATCCACATCGGGACATGCGCCCGTATCCACAAGACAATCCGCCACAACTAGCTTTCCTTCCACAGCTATCACTACATCATAAATTGTTATCTGCGATGCCGGGCGGGCAAGGCGGAACCCTCCTTTTTTCCCCCGACCGGACACCAAAATCTCAGCCCGAGCCAGACTCTGAAGAATTTTACCTAAAAAACTGTTGGGAACATTCGTAATCTTTGCTAAATCCGAGCGGAGAGAAATAACCCCATCCCTCGCATTGGAGAGTTCCACTAACGCACGGATAGCGTAATCACAAGCTCTGGTTATCTTCATAATATTTTCCCATACTTTTTAAGCATTTTAAGTTCAACTCCGCAATCTTTTCAGAAAAGGCGGAGCGTATTGCAGCCTCCCAAGCCTCTTGTTTTACAGGGAGATATTTTGAGAGAACCGAAAGGAGAACAGTTCCCGCCGCCTTTCGGCTGCCTAAGGATTCGGCGACCGAATCCGCATTAAGCTCTTCAAAAGAGGCAAAATATCCCTTGTATTCTTCAACAGCTTCCTCTGGATACTTCTCTTCTCCCATATTAACCGAAGGTGGGAGAATCCGGGCAGTATTCAAAATCAATACTGTCTTATTATTAGTATATTCTAAATATCTTAAAAATTCCATGTTTTCAAAAGAAACGATAAAATCCGCACTCCCCGTTGGGATAACAGGCGAATAAACTTTTTCGCCAAAACGCACATGCGAAAAGACGCTCCCGCCCCGCTGTGCCATCCCGTGAATCTCGCTCTTCTTCACATCAAAACCAGAATAGAGCAGAGCCTTTGCAAGCACGTCTCCCGCCACCACCACCCCTTGGCCGCCCACGCCGGCAAGGAGAATTGAAGTTGTCATTTATCCCCCCCCTTTCAATTTATAACAGCCCCGAATTTGCATACCTTTTGGCAGAGAAAACAGCCGGTGCATTGGGCTATATCTATCGCCGCCTTTTTTATCTCTCTGTCCCAACTTATGGCGGGGCAGCTCAGGGAAACGCACGTCTTGCAGCCGGTGCAAATTTCCTCGTCTATAGAAAGCGGCGGCTTTATCACCCCTTTTTCAGCAAATATGCACGGGCGGGTAGTGATTATGACGCTTACCTCCTCCGCTTCCGCCTCCTGCCTTAATACTTTTATGCACTCATCCGGTTCAAACGGATCAACTTTTACAACCCTTTGAACCCCGATAGCGCGTGCCAACGCCTCAAAATCGATTCTAACGGCACTTTCGCCGTTTGCCCTTCGCCCGGAGGATGGGTTTGGCTGATGCCCTGTCATCCCGGTTATTCGGTTATCTAAAATTATTATTGTGGAAGTGCTTTTATTATATACCGCATTTATAAGAGCGTTTACCCCGGTATGAAAAAAGGTGGAATCCCCTATCACCGCCACCGCTCTGCGGGAGAGGGCGGGAGCGGCTTTATCAAAACCGTGCGCCAGAGAAACGCCTGACCCCATACAAACACAGGTATCAAGTGCGGAAAGAGGGGGCATATAAGCAAGAGTATAGCACCCTATATCGCCTAAAACTGCAAATCTTAGCCGGTGGAGCGCGTAAAAGATTCCCCGGTGGGAACATCCTGGGCACATATTCGGAAGGCGGAGCGGAAGATTTTCTGCTCTTAC
>JAITJJ010000061.1 GCA_031278965.1 Deferribacteraceae bacterium | reverse complement strand
AAATAGTCCGTATGATAATTCGGTGTTCAGATTGTATATGCCGCAAGAGTTTATAATGCGGACTTCGGGGTTAAAGTATAAAAGTATATTGGCAGAGCAAACTCCACAGAGTCGGCTTGCCTAAATATAGCCTGTCCGGAGATGACGAATCAGCGGAAACTCTTAACTGAAACCTTAAAAGGACAGTATTATCAATTATTTATAAAAAATCCACGTGAACTTCTTGTCAAAGGTTGTAATTATTGACTTTCAGCATTTCTTTCAAAGCGTTTTGAAGAACATTGGAAAAGTTAATCTTTTTTCCTCTGCAAGTTGATTTAGTCGGTATGGGATAGCAAAGCTTTTTCTTGCAGCCTTGTTTTCTATATTTCCTCTTAATAAGATGCGGGCATATGGCGATAGGGGTGATTATGCTTCCCATTTCACACTCATACGGCGGTTCGCTTTGGTTTGGGATGGGCTCTCCGTCCTGTTCCAAGCCCAACAGGTGCAATTCCAACGCTTCTTCTGCTATATTCATTGATGAAATTGTCCTCAACGGAAATACATCCCGGAATATCAGGGGAATATACACTATAACCTGTTTCAGCAGGTTCTAATACGGCAAAATATCTTTTTTCCTGCATTGTTGCACTTTTATCTTAGCCTGTTTTAGTATACTGTTCGGTGTTCCTTTGGATAAATCTCCGTTGTGCATGGGAACAGGAACTTTGCCTTGTTTAACAGGATATTTAAGCTATTTATAAGAACCGCTTTATGAAACTTTAAACCATCCGTCCTTTTGGAGTAAAGACAGCATCTCTTTAACAGTCATAATGTCAATAATATGCATAAATAATGCGCATATCAAGATATAATTTCAACTCTTTACATAGCAGTTATAATATTATATCATCAATCACTTATGATTCGTTTTGAAAGGGTTGGGGTGGTATTCAAAGGCGACTGTCATGCACTCAGCAATATCTCTTTGCATATTGCCCGCGGTGAGTTTGTCTATATTTTAGGCAGGAGCGGGGCAGGGAAGTCCACGCTTCTTAAACTTATATATGCCGACGTCCTTCCCACCAGCGGAATTGCAAGCGTGCTGGGGTATGATATAAGTTTTCTGCAGGCCGGACGGATTGCTTATCTCAGAAGGCAGGTAGGGGTGGTATTTCAAGACTATATGCTCATAGATGGACGGACAGTTTTTAACAATGTCCGCATGTCCCTTGATATATACTGTTTTAAGAAAAGCGAGATGCAGGAGAGGATTTACGGGCTTCTTCGCCGTTTGGGGATATTTCATTTAAGAGATGATCTTGTGGAGGGCTTGTCCGGCGGGGAAAAACAGCGGGTAGCGGTTGCCCGCGCCCTTGTGAACGATCCCAGGATAATTCTGGCGGATGAACCCACCGGAAACCTTGACAGAGATAATGCCGACATAATTATGGGGATGCTTTTGCAGGCACAGAAAAACGGGGCGACGATTCTTATGGCGACCCATGATCTGGGAAAGGTGGAAAAATATCCCGCCCGCAGTATAACCCTTGGCGGAGGCAGGTTGCTGAATGACTAACAACGGCTATATGCTTATGCGGGGGATAGGGCTTTTTATGAACTACCTCTCTGAAAACCTCCTCTCCATACTTGCCCTTACAGCTATGTTTTCAGCATTCCATCTGATATTTCTTTCGGGAGGGGCGTTAAGAGATTTTACAGAAAAAGCCGCCCGTTTTGATACTGTGCGGGTTTATGCAAAGTCTTTTCCCGATTCAATTTTAAATAAACTCTCCTCTGCGGAAGGAGTGGAAGGGATAGAAAAGGTATACTCTCAGACAGACGCTAAGGAGTATATAACATCTTCCGCAGCCTTTTCCGCCTCTTTTGAGGCGTTGCCTGCCGAATATTTCCCCTCTTTTGCAGAACTTAAAATAAACCCGGAGTATAGAAATTATGATTCACTGAAAAAGCTTTCGGACGAGCTTTCGGGCACGGTCGGAATTGACAGCGTTTCTTTTGGGGAAAAATGGATAGAGGCTCTCGGCAGGATGCGCTTTTCAGTGGAGGCGGCTCTTGCCCTATGTGCAGCCATATTTGCAGCGGCGGGAGGGATAATCATATATCATACCGTTGCTGTTTCATTTTACCGTTACCGCCGGGAGGTGCGTATTTATGCGGTGGTAGGCGGAACAAGAACATTTATAATTATTCCTTTTGTTGTGGTTTCCGCATGTATATCACTGATATGCTTTGTTTTTTCCTTGTTCATATTTCATATTTTGTCAAGGGTGATAAGCTCGGAAGTTTCCGCCGTGATAAATATCTCTTTTTCACATAGCTCGTTTTATTGGATTATATTTGCTCTCCTCTCCCTTATTATATCCATGCTTGCCGGTTTTGTAAGTTCACGGCACTTCCTGAATCACAGGCTATCCTAAAAAATGCTGAAAAAAGCCGTTTTTATCTTTGTCTGCGCCCTCTTTTTTCCCCCGATTGTCTATGCCGCCGATACAATTTCTCAACTGAAAAGAGATATTGAAACAACAGAGCGGGAGATTAAAAAGCTTTCCGGCGGGAAGGTGAATCTGGTTAAAACCATAACCCTTACAGAGGATAAACTTGCCAAACAGAAGCGGATGATAG
>JAITJJ010000011.1 GCA_031278965.1 Deferribacteraceae bacterium | reverse complement strand
TGAGGCACTATAACCTCTACATTAAGACGGTTAAGGATTTTCACAAGGGCTAAACCCGCCTCCGGGTCATACATATTTGCATAACAGCCGGGGTAGAAGATAACTTTTTCATCTGTTTTAGGCTGTTTAATCGCTTTAAGGCGGGATATGAAAGGCTTGTCGCAAAAATCCGGGAGTGGGGAGCAACGGGCTATCCCCACTTTATCAAGGAGGGCGCGGGCAAGCGGATTGAGTATTCCAAAGTTAACAAGAAGTATCGGGAAATATTTTAAGAAAGCATAAAAAAAGTCTCCGTGGGAAACGATATAATCCCGCGTGAGTATACGGAGATTCCTTGGAGTCTCCGCTTTTGCAAGCATATTAAAAACCGATATGGGCACCCCGTTTGGGCAAGAAATATCGCAATTTTTGCAGTTAGAGCAGTAAGATAACGCCTCTTCCTCTCCTTTATGGAGGTAGCGGAAACGTTCAAAGGCTGGGCCTGTCATTTTCGGCCCCCTAAAATTACGGGTAACTTTTGAGACCGGGCAATATGCTGTGCAGGTGGTACAAGCCGTGCAATTATCAGGGGTTTGTTTAGGCATTGTTTAAGCTCTTTGCGGCGGCGTAAGCTGTAAGGAGAGCCACCCCGTTACCAGATTTTTCGGCAGCAAAATCATATCCACTGAGTATCCGTCCAGCGAAGCGAACATTTTCCAGAATAATTTCACCGCTGTTATCTATTGCCCTTAAATCACTGTCAGTCTTAACGCCAAAAGAACCGAAAGGGTGGCGTTCTACGCCTAAAAGTTTATTTTTTGACCACTCCTCCTGAAATAACGGTACATCCAAATCTATATTGAATATCATTTCATGTGCCTTTCCGGGCAGAGATACAGCACCGCCACCAAAAAAACCTCCGGTGGCTATGATAAACTCTTTTGCCTCATATCGTCTTAATCTCTTGTTGTCTGATGTAAAAAGTGCGGAACATATCTTATTTTTTACTTCATTGCCTGTAACTTTTGCGGCTTCTATTATGGCAACACCCTTTGCTTTCAGCAGGTCAGTTAAAAGCTTTCTAAGGCGAATCCCTAAAACTGACGGAGGAAGGGTTGCAGTTTCAATGATTGCCGTCCCATACGAATCTTTAAGCTCCCGCCTAAGCGAGCCGTCTGGTTCAATCCCTAAAAGAGGCGGAGAGAGGACGGCAGCGTTTTTTGGAATATTATCTTTAAAGACGCGCTTAAACCAATCCCGTCCTTCGTCTCTGGTCACAAAAGCTGATATTTCAAATGCGCTTAGATCCCAATCTTTGCGGAACGGTGAGGGAAGGGTAATAACTTTAAACCGCTTGCCTTTAAAGAGCGGTTGGCGGGAAAGCCCGTTTAATAAGAGCTCAGGAAAGAAATCTTTAAGACCGCTCACCCCTAAGATGATAATATCTCTGCTTTCCTTTAAAATATCAGGCCGCTGTCCTTCATAGAACATATATGTGGGTTTTAACTTCCCAATAGGGGTAACCATAAATGTGTTTTTATCTCCATTTGCAACATATGGATATCCCCCCTCTCTTGTGATCCTTTCAAAAAAAGCAAGGGCTTGCCTTATCTTATCCAACCCTAAGAGCGAATAAGGGTGGTTTTCGGGGAGCTCCCGAATTTCTTCAAAAGGGGAGAGGATAAGCCGATTATTTTCCCCCGCGCCGAGCAGATCCACTATGCCGCCGCCAACCGCAAGGCTTCCTGCCCCAAAAGTGATAAGGAGGGTTTTTTTATTGCTCTCCGCGGCGGCAAGGGCGGCTATGAGGCCTGTAAACCCTCCGCCAACCACGATCAGATCGTATTCACTCTTCATAAGGTTCCCCGGCGGAGTTTAAGATAGTCTGATAGATACCCCGTGAAAGCTCCGCTTCTTTAAGTTGAACCCCCCAGAGGAGAGGACGGATGCCCGCCCAACGCTCCTCAATAAATTTATTTAGTATGAGTGAAAGGTCGGTATCCGGCACCCCTCCAGTTTCAGCAATCGTTCCAACTCCCCTATAGGCGCAGAAATTTCCCTGACACGTCCCCATCCCGATCCGCGTTCTGCGCCGAACATCCGAGAGAGTCCCCAAAGTAAGCTCTAAATGCTCAATCGGATAATTCCCGCTGCGGAATAGAACCTCCTCAAATTCCCCCCTTGTAACAAGCTCACACTCGCATAAGAGGGCGGATTTTTTCTTGTCAGAGGCTATACGGTTTAAGACGTTACGGAAGTTATCCCCTTGCCGCGATATGCTTAAATCTATCCCCAACTTTGGGAAATAAGCCCGCGCCCTTTTATATACCTTTTTATCTATCTTTTTTACAAGCGGTTCAAGACGGGTGCGGCACGGCTTGTCTATCCCCATCTTTTTACAAACAAGATCGCTTGTCTTTTCCGCCATCAACCTATAAGTCGTCAGTTTCCCGCCCGCGATGGAGATAAACCCTTTTAATCCATCGTTTTCATGGTCCATAACCATAAAGTTGCGGGTGGCGTCCCTCCCGCCGCCGTTTGAAAAGAGAGGTCTCGTGCCGGCAAATCCCCTTAATATCCTGTAGCTTTTAAGCTCCGGAAAAACCTTTTCGCCAATATTCAGCATATAAAGGGCTTCTTTTGAAGAAACAGCTGTATCTGCCGGATTTTCAACTTTAACAGAGGTGGTGCCGAAGATTGTGATTGCACCGTGGGGCACGAATATATCCGCATCCCCAGCAGGGTGCAGCCGGTTTATAACCCGCTCTGTAAATCTGTAGTTAAAAGCTATAAGCAACCCTCTGTCAGGGGTTATCCCTATGGGAATATCCGCAAGCCTGGCAACGGCTGCCACCCAAGAACCCGCCGCATTTACCAGATAATCGCAACTTATACGCTCACTCTCCCCGGTGAGAATATTGGTTATAGTAATCCCCGTCACCGCCCCATTTTCTGAGTGGATAGCGGTTGCGGCGGCATAGGTGCGGAAAACTCCCCCATAACTCTGGGCGGAATAAGCATTCTGCCATATTAGGCGGAAACCGTCCACAGCGCTGTCGGGTACCCGGTAAACTGCGGTCATATTTCCGCGTAAATTAGGTTCAAGATTAACGACGGTTTTAAGATCAACCCGTGCTGTGGGTATCCCTGCTTTGGCGCATCCCGCAACCCATTTCTCCGCGTAAGCAGGTTCATCGCCGTCAATTGAGACGAAAAATCCTTCCGTGCGTTCAATGGCATGGGGAGCAATCTCTTTTAATATAAGGTTCTCTTCCATGCACTCTTTAGCCGCCTCTCCATCTGAAACCGCATAGCGGGCACCGCTATGCAAAAGACCGTGAAAGTGGGAACTTGTGCCCGTGCATAAATCTTTCTGCTCCACAAGGAGGGCTTTTATCCCCCTCATGGAGAGGTCCCTTAATATCCCAATCCCTGTGATTCCTCCGCCGATAATTATAACAGGGTAGTGATTGTTTGAAAAAGGGGCGGAAGGCTTCATGATTATTTTGCTTTGCCGAAAAGCCTTAGAAACCCGCCTGCAAAAAGACCGATTCCTGCGGCAATAAGGATAAGCGTGCCTAAAGCGTCATCATTTTTTGCTATAAGAAAATATATGGGGAGAAGTGTTGCAATTGCCCCGCAAACAGCGGTAATCTTTGCATTCTGCCTTGTGAGCCTCCCTGTTGCGGCAAAGATAAGCGGGGGGATGAATAGGATGATGAGATACGCGTAACTGTTATGGAGGGCGGTTTTTAAGAAATAATCTCCGCCAAAACCAAAACGCCCTGCAAAGGTGTTGCTCCAACGGGATATAACCCCCAAAACCGCCGCAACGGTTGAGATTATGATTAATAACCTTGATATTTTCATAGTTTTTTACCTCTTCTCCATTATAAAACAATATTTGGCTTGATAAAACCAGTTTTTATTCACTATTTTCGGTTCACCAGCTTTATTATGGGTTAAAGAGGGTTGATTGAGTAAGGAATGTAAGGAGACAGTATTATGAAAATTGCAAAAGTAACCTCAAAAGGGCAAATCACTATTCCAAATACCTAATTTAGGGCGTGTTATTTCAAAAAACCTGTGAGAGGGCTTGAAGGGGCGGACAACCTCCTTTTCCCCCCCAATCCTGCAAGATATGCGGTGCGCCCGGCGCTGACGGCGCCCTTAAAGGCTTCCGCCATTTTAACCGGATTATGTGCAATGGCGATGGCTGTGTTCACAAGGACGGCGGAGGCGCCCATCTCCATTGCCTTTGCCGCGTGGCTTGGCGCTCCCAATCCAGCGTCCACCACCACAGGCACCCTTGCCTGTTCTATAATAATCTCTATCATAGCTTCCGTTTCTATCCCCCGGTTTGTGCCTATGGGGGAACCAAGCGGCATCACCGCCTGTGCCCCTGTTTCCTCCAAACGCTTTGCCAGCACCGGATCGGCGTTTATATAAGGGAGAACGGTAAACCCGTCTTTAATTAATATCTCTGTGGCCTTAAGAGTTTCCGCCCCGTCCGGCAGAAGGTATCTGGGCTCCGGCGTTACTTCCAGCTTGATCCAGTTAAAGCCGCCGCAACTGCGCGCCAAACGCGCCAGACGCACCGCCTGTTCTGCATCTTCCGCACCGGATGTATTGGGGAGGATAAGATAGTTTTCTGGGGAGAAGTCAGAGAGCATATTGTTTTCAGAGGAAAAATCCACCCTGCGCAGTGCAACGGTAACCATTTCCGTTCCGCTTGCCTCAAGCGCAAGGCGCATGACAGATGAAGTTCCGAATTTTCCGGTTCCTACAAAGAGCCGGGAGTTAAAGGCTTTCCCAGATATGAGAAGAGCGTCCAATCTGCTAGTTGCTAAGATGTTTGTTTAACGAATCGCAATAAACTGCGCGTTGTTGAACTCCTGAGAACTGTTCTGCAATACTGCCGCTTTTGAAAACTATAACTGTGGGGATGCTTACAATGGAAAAGTCGCTTGCTATCTGTCTGTTTTCGTCAACATTCACCTTGCAAATCTTGGCTTTGCCCGCGAACTCTTCTTCAAGAGAATCTATGACGGGACCGAGCTTGCGGCATGGAGCACACCAAGGAGCCCAAAAATCAACCAATACGGGGATATCAGCTGCTATCTCCTTTTCAAAATTTTCTGTGTTCAATATAAGTGGCATAGCTTCCTAAAAACTCCTGTTATTTTTTGGTTACTAATGCTATAATTCTTTTAGGGGTTTGTCAAGGTGATTTTCATTGCAAATAACAGCATGCCAATGACTTATACTCTTTACATAAAGAATTTACATAACCTTAAATGAACTTTCGCTTAATTTCAATGTCAGAGTATGTAAAGGGTAAAGGCAGGTTTTGTAAAGCGGGGGTAATATGCAGGATGAGCATATAGTCGAATCTGTTCTGGGCGGGGATATTCAAGCGTTTGAGCTTTTGGTGCTGAAATATCAGAAACCTGTTTTTCGCTCTGTGCTTAGTATCTTAAAAAATGAGGCGGAAGCGGAGGATATTACACAGGAAGCGTTTGTTAAGGCGTATGAAAAGCTCTCCACTTTGCAAAATCGCGCTGGCTTTTACGCGTGGATAAAGAGGATAGGCATAAATCTGGCATTAAACCAGTATGATAAAAACAAATGGATGGTGGATGTTACAAGCGACAATACGGAATATGACTTCTTTGATAATGTGCCTGTCTATCAAACGCCGGAGGGCGAAATACTTAAAGACGAGCTTAAAAAATATATAAAGCTCTTTATAGATTCTCTGCCGGAAAAGTTAAGGCTTGTTCTGGTGCTTAGGGAGATAGATGAATTGAGTTACGAGGATATTTCGGAAATGTTAAAAATTCCAGTAGGAACTGTCCGGTCGCGTTTATTTAACGCACGGCAGATATTAAAAGATCGCCTCTTAAAACAGGGGCTGGCTGATGAGCTTAGCAGGGTAAACTAACTATGAAATGCGAAAGATTTAAGGAAATTATTTCCGCTTTTGTTGATTCTGAAGCGTCTCCCCTTGAACAGCTTGCATTGCAGAAGCATCTTGAAGTCTGCGGAGATTGTAAAAAGGAGTTAATGTTCCACTATAAGATGAAAAATATGGTGCAGAGGGAGCACGGGATAGATAACTGCGAAGATGTAAATCTTTCATCCGCCGTTATGGTGAAGATAAACGCTCTTAAACCTAAAGAATCAGCAAGGGAGTTTTCTCTGGCATCCCGTTTGTCTGCGGCGGCGGTGATACTTTTTGCAACCCTTGTCACTATGCTATACGCCTACACTTACCGCTCCTCGTCTCCTGTTGCAACGGACAGTTCCCGTCAGTATACGAGCTATATCTATACCCATGTAAACGAAGGTCCCGAATTGGCGGATGAATATTCGGCGGCGCAAGGCGGGCAGGACTATATTGCAATACCGGAAAGGCGTATTTCCACCGTAAGTCTTAGCAGATGAGATATTGCCTTTTAGCCCTTGCCGCCGTTTTTATCTCTGGAAGCGTGTTTGCGGACGAGATATATAAGATTGCTGATGAAAACGGCTATATTGATTATTGCGGGTGTCCGGAAGAAAGAATCGCAAATATGCGGGAGGCGGGAAGAGCGCGGGAGATAGCAAAGCATATTATGCACAAGAGGTTTTCTCCGGAGTTTATACGCAGTCAATTTTACCAGTTGAACACAACCAGAGGGATCATCTGGCAGGGTGATGAGATAGTTCAATACGACTATAAACCGTTAAGCAAAGATCGTTTCCGCCACCTGTTCTGGGTTAATACCGCTAACTCCGGTATAGTAAAACTTGAGATATATGACGATGAGAATAAACTCCTCTTTCGCGGGCTAAATCTGAACGGGGCGGACTCCCCCAACCATAAATTTGAATACAGGCAAGACCGCCGTCAATTGCAGGGCGGTTACTTCGGCTTTGTAAACATTCATAGGGAGATGAAAGGCGAAAAAATTGAAAGACTGCTCTTTACGGATGGGCTAAGCCGTTTTTCGGTTTTTCGGGCGCCGCCTGAGAAAGGCAGGCGCAGTTCGGAAAAATTGGTGGTTTACGGCAACTATATATACAGCATCACCACCGACAATTCAAGTTATACAGTGGTGGGGAGCGTTCCTTTTTCCTTTATGGAAGATGTGGTTTCAAAACTTGACAGCAACGATGAGGAATTTAAGTCGTTGATAGATGAAAAAAAGAGCTCTGATAAAAAATAATTTTAAATAATTTTGGAGGTTAATAATGCACACCGTATTCCTTAGGGGGTTGGCGGCAGCGACACTTCTTTTCGCTGCGTTTGCCCCGTTTGCTTACGCAGCGCCCGATAATTTTGTGGATGTGGTGAAATCCACAAGGAACGGGGTTGTCCATGTTATGGTCACCGGCACTAAAACGCAGGTCAACCGTCCTTTTATGGACGATGAATTTTTTCGCAGATTTTTCGGGAATCAGGGGGAAGAGAGGCAGTATAAGTTTGATGGGCTCGGCACCGGCTTCATCATAGACGCCAAAGGGTATATCATAACTAACAACCATGTGATTACCAACGCCGACAAGATCACCGTTAAAACTGTTGATAATAAAGAATTTGAGGCAACTCTGGTGGGAAGGGATTCCCTTACCGACTTGGCGCTCTTAAAGATTGAGCCAAAGGGATTAAGGCTAACCGCCCTAAAACTAGGGGATTCAGATAGGTTAGAGATTGGAGAGTGGGCGGTGGCAATAGGGAGTCCGCAGGGGTTGGAGTGGACGGTAACCGCCGGTATTATCTCCGCAAAAGGGCGCAATTTGGGGGCAGGTCCATACGACAGCTTTATTCAGACTGATGCTTCCATAAATCAGGGAAATTCCGGGGGACCCCTCATAAATATGAACGGGGAAGTGATCGGGGTGAACACGATGATAGTTGCCAACTCTCAGGGGCTTGGCTTTGCGGTTCCCTCCAATGTGCTAAAAAACCTCCTTCCGCAACTTATGGACGGTCGGGTTAGAAGAGGATGGCTTGGGATCACCCTGCAAAATATAGACAACAATCTTGCAAAATCCTTTGGTCTGCCGGATACGGAAGGAGCTTTGGTGGCGGATGTTATAAAGGGAGATCCGGCGGATACCGCAGGGGTTAAATCCGGCGATGTCATTAAAAAAGTTGACGGCAATGATATAATTGATTCAAGGGCTCTTACCCAATATGTTGGCGGGAAAAAGCCGGGGGATACCGTCCGTCTCTCAATCGTTCGTGACGGGAAAAGTATTACCATAGGCGTAAAACTCGGTGAACGCAAAACCGGCGACAGTGATACAACCGCTCCCGCCAAGAGCTCTGATCTCCTTCCAATAAAGGTTCGCGATCTCTCTGAACAAGAGAAGAATCGGCTTGATATATCTGGGGGTGCGCTGGTCACGGGGATTACAGGCTCTTCCGCACCGGAGAAAGCAGGGCTTTCCGCAGGTGATGTGATAGTTTGGATGAACCGCGCCGATATAAAGAGCGCGAAACAGTTCCAGGATGCCTATATGGAGCTGAAGCCCGGCAGCAGCATCAGCTTAAAGATAATCACGAACTCAGGAAGCAGATTTATAGCTTTTAATAAGGAATAAGGTTTATATAACGCCTTCTGCAAAGTGATGCAGAAGGCGTTGTCCAATTTCTTAAACGTCCGTCCTACTCCTTTTTCGGAGCGGCGCCTAGCATGTCCGAATGGATATCAGCGAGGTTCTTCCGCAGTGAGAGCACTGCATAATGTTTTCTTGAAATGAGAGTATTTATCGGAATCCCCTTTTCTTCAGAGAGTTCCTTAAATGTCGCCCCTTCAAACTCGGTTAGTTCAAAGACTTCCCGCTGATTTGGCGGGAGTTTGTCTAAAGCCGCTTCAAAGCGCTCCCAGAAGATATTTTTAATATAGTCATCTTCCTGCGGATAAAAAGCCCTAAAAAATTCTCTGATCGGGTTTGAAACAATCTCGTTCAAATTATCCTCCGTGTCATCGTCCTCCAAAAAATCGGAGACTGGGAGCTCCTTCTTTTTCCTCCATAGATCAATTATCTTATTGCGGGCGGTGCGGTAAAGCCATGCGTATATATTTTCAATTGGCGAGAGCAGGATTTCCGCCCGGTGAAATTGACAGAAAACATCCTGAAGGATATCCTCCGCATCTTCATCAGACCTTACTCTGCGGCGGATAAAGCGAAAGAGTTCCGCCCCCTTTTCTATGAATACATCGCCCGCGGACATATATTTAGATCATTCCCTTTCTTTTATTTCATTTCCTCTTTTCTCGCCCCCTGCCGCCGTTGCTTTTTCATCCTCACAACAACGCAACCAATCCATTCTCCCCAAAAAATTATCGCCCCAATATTTCCTGTGAAAGCGACTCTTTTCCTTTTCGTGTCCGTGCCCCCCGAAGAGGAGGCGGGAGAGGCAGAATATACCCAGCCCTTGCAAATAGCATATCTTGGGTAGCCCGAAAATATCCGGGAGAAGGGCGTTCCACAGGAGCATAGTAACGCCGCCTACCAAAAGGATAATCACCAGCGCAATTAAGATTTTATAACACAGCTTCATTTCACAACCTCCAAATATTATCACATAGCCTCCATCATATAGATATACTGACGTAAAGAGTGCTATATTTATTTTAATAAAAATGCCCCTCAGTGAGGGGCATTGAAAAAACGGAAGTTATTGTATTTAACCGTGCAGCTTCTCCCGTTTATCTATCACCCGCTGCGCTTTGCCTTCACTGCGGTATATAGTTTTTGGCTCCACAAGGCGAACCTTTGCGGTAATCCCGATGGTATCCTTAATACTCTTTTCAAGAATCGCTTCGGTCTCTTGGAGCTTCCTTATCTCGTCAGTAACAAAGATCTCCTCTGCCACCTCTACAAGCACCTCCACAGAATCAAGGGCGCCTTTTTTATCCACAACTATCTGGTAGTATGGGAGGATGCCCCTGTTTTCCAGCAGTACTTCCTCTATCTGGCTTGGGAAAACGTTCACGCCGCGTATGATAAGCATATCATCCGTGCGCCCGAACACTTTATTCATCTTAATAAGCGTCCGCCCACACGGGCAGGGAGAGCGGTCAATGGAGCTTATATCCCTGGTGCGAAAACGGATTAAGGGAATAGCCTCTTTGGTGATTGTGGTGAAAACCAATTCTCCGTTCTCTCCTTCCGGTAAAACCTCGCCGGTTTCCGGGTTTATCACCTCCACATAGAAGTGATCTTCATTGACATGCAACCCTTTTTGCGCCTCCGGACATTCAAAGGAAACCCCTGGACCGATAATTTCAGAGAGACCGTAAATATCTATGGCGGTCATTCCCCACCCTTCTTCAATCTCCCTTCTCATCTGGACGCTCCAGGGTTCAGCGCCGAAAACCCCCGCTCTTACAGGGAGCTTATGCAGATCAACCCCCTCGTCTTTTGCTGCGTCCAGAAGGCTGGCGGCGTATGACGGGGTGCAACAGATCCCGGTGGGCGCAAAATCTTGTAAAAAGAGGAGCTGCCTTTTGGAGTTGCCGCCTGACACCGGGATAACGGAGGCGCCGATCTTTTCTATCCCGTAATGGGCGCCGAGCCCGCCTGTAAAGAGACCGTAACCGAAAGCGTTCTGAATTATATCTTTATTGGTGAGCCCCGCGGCAGTGAAGCTGCGCGCCATAGTTTCCGCCCAAATATCCACGTCACCCCTTGTATACCCAACAACGGTTGGTTTTCCGGTTGTGCCGCTGGAAGCGTGGATTCGCACCACATTGTCAATGGAGGCGGCAAACATTTTATACGGGTAGTTATCCCTAAGATCGTCTTTGGTGGTGAAAGGGAGGCGGCGTATATCGTCAAGGGATTTTATGTCTGATGGTTTAACCTTTGCCTCGTCAAATTTGCGGCGGTAATGTTCCACACAGTTATAAACACGCTCTGTAACCCTCTGCAGGCGCTCAAGCTGTAGCTTTGCCAAATCCTCGCGGGGCATTGTTTCGTGGGCGGGGTCCCAATACATTTTTGTTCTCCTATTTTTCTAAGGCTTTAAGTAAAATCACATTATACTTTGGGTTATCCAACGGGTGCATGTCAGGATATTCCGCAAAGAGCCAGCCGGAAAATTCATAGCCGTCTGAAACTATATTCACACGGGCGGCGACATTATTAGGTTCAAGGGATGCGGTAAAAAAGTTGCTCCCTTCGCTCATTTTAAAATCAGGGTAGAATTGGAGGATTGAGATGGCAAGGGGGAATCCTTCCGCCTGAACTGTTTCGTTAAAAGGGATGTCAACGGCAGTTTTCTTGCCGGTCTCATACTCCAATATCTCAACGGTAACGCCGCTGTAGCGGGCAAGTATATCATCCGCGATCGTTTGCGTTGCAGGGGATGCCGAAGGGGTTGAAGCCCTGAACGGCGCCGCCCCGGATTTTTTGCTGTTTTGTGAACACGCTGCAAAGAGTAGAACAGCTAAAAGAACAGTTACAAGTTTCATCGTTTCTCCGAGTAATTTAATAAATTTTTATAAACGCACAATATAAGAGAATTAATATAATTTGCAATTCCAAGTTATCTCCGCATCTTGCGAAGCTACGGAGAGATTTTTTATTACTGCGGATAAATCTATAGTGTTATCGGGGAGGCGACTAGAGGTAATATCTTTCACCTCTATCCTCCCCACAGTCTGTTCAACTATGGGAACTTCCGTGTTTTCGGCAATAAAATAAGCGGGGATTATAATTTTCCCCTCCGCCCTGTGCAACTCAAACGCTTTGACTTTATCGGCCTTTATATTGTAGTCCCTACTCCCCAAATCCTTAAAAACAAGCTCCTTAAAGGTGATAGTGGATGTGAAAGGGTTATAGAACGCCTTGCTGTAAGTAACCTGCTGATGACTGCAAGCTCCCACCACATTTATTACCCTAAGAGCGTAATATTTCTGGGTAATAAAAAAGATCCCCCCTATAAGAAAGATTATTAAAACAACCAGCTTTTTCATTACTCCACCGCGGTAATGGCAATCATATCTGCTATATCCATAAAACCTGCTCCCCGCGAGAGATCGTTAAAAGGTTTGGCAAACCCTTGTATCACCGGTCCTACGGATTTTACCCCCGCTAATCTCTCTGCCAATTTGTAGCCGATATTGGCGGAATTCAAGTCTGGAAAGACGAGCACATTTGCCCGCCCTGCAACTGGGCTTTTCGGGGCTTTTCGATCTGCCGCTTCCGCAACCAGTGCGGCATCTAACTGGAGCTCTCCGTCAGAAAGGATATTCGGGGCTTTGCTTTTTAATATCTCCGCTGCCTGCCGCACCTTATCAACCGCGGCTCCGCTTCCACTGCCTTTAGTGGAATATGAGAGAAAAGCAACTCTGGGGGTGCTTTTAACAAAAGTTTTAAAGTTTTGCGCGGTGGTTAGCGCAATATCCGCCAGAGCCTCCGAGGTTGGCTCCAAATTCACGGCACAGTCAGCAAAGAACAACACCCCATCTTCTCCGAAACTTTTTTTATCCGTTATCATGATAAAGAAAGAGGAAACAGTTTTAACCCCTTCCATAGGACCTATCACCCTAAGCCCCGCTTTCAAAACATTCCCTGTAGTATTCACCGCCCCCGCAAGTGCTCCGTGGGCATACCCCTCCCGCACAAGCATCGCCGCAAAGTAAAGCTCGTTTTTCATAGAACACTCCGCTTCTTCCCTTGTAACGCCTTTATGGGAGCGGAGAGCGTAATATTTTTCGGAAAACTCTTTCCGTCTCTCATCCCTCTCCGGATCTATTGCAACATACCCTTTCAGATCGGAAAGCCGTAAGCGAATTTCGTTTTCTTTCCCCAATATTATGAGGTTGCCCCACCCTTCTTTCAGCGCTATTTCCGCCGCTGAAAGGGTACGTTCATCCCCGCCTTCCGCCAAGACCACAGTTCTATGCAGTTCCGCCGCCTGTTTATAAATTTTTTTCAGCAAATCCAAGTGAGGCTCCTTAATTCATAGAGTAAAAATAAGGGAATAAAGGGATGTTGTAAAGGAAATAATTAAAAATTACGATTAGTAAGGCGTGCGGCAAACCTATGGTATACTTCACGGAGGCGGGAAAACCGGTTAAGAGTAAAGAAGGTTTATTCATCACCCTTAAAGCCCGCATCGGCAAAGGACTTTATGTTATATGTTTGCCCCGTGCGGGGCGTCTTTTTTAAGGGATTGTCAGCAACCGCCCTAATAGCTGCTGAATACTCTTAAAAACAGGGGTATTAGGTAACCGAAGGCTCAAAATAATTCCGGCGGATTTCACGCCTATTGGCGGCAAACTTTTTATCGGCCACTCACTAAGCACCTTTAATTTTATAGCCTGTTCCAGATACTGTCTTTATCAGCTCCGGATTTTTAGGGTTAATCTCAATCTTCTGTCTAAGATTTTGTATATGAACATCCAAACTGCGCGACCAACGGTAGAGCGTATCGTTCCCCCACAAATCCTCAATAATTCTGTCTCTTGACAGAAGCAACCCCGCATTTTTACTGAAGTATACAAGCAGCTCATATTCTTTAGGTGTGAGCTTTAGAGGCAACTCCCCGATATAAGCCTGCCTTTTGCCGATATTTATGGTGATGTGGTGAAAGGGATAAAACTCATCGCCCGTTGCGTTTTCTGTTCGCTCTACCCTCCGCATAATGGCATTTATGCGAGCAAGCAACTCCATATTTTCAAAAGGCTTGGAAACATAATCGTCCGCCCCGTAATCTAATCCTATAACTTTATCCAGAACGGAATCCCTGGCGGAGAGAATAATTATCGGAACATTTGTTTCAGAGCGGATAATTCGGCATATCTGCTGTCCATTCACATCCGGCAGCCCTATGTCAAGGATCACAAGATCGATGTGGTTGCAGCGAATAATATCTAAGCCTTGTATTCCGGTGTTTGCGGTCACTACATCAAACCCTTCCAGCTTCAGAAAGAGTTCCACAAGCTCGCAGATCTCTTTGTCGTCATCAATAACTACTATCCTTTTCCCCATTAGCTTTTCCTTCCCGCCTATCTCCCCTTTTCAAGGAGAGGGAGCGGATCAATTACCATACCAAAAACTGAGATGCCAAGGTGCAGGTGCGGTCCTGTAACCCTTCCTGTAGCTCCAACCTTACCTATTACAGCGCCCCTTTCCACCTCATCACCAACGCTTGCGGCAATCTCGGATAGGTGCATATATATGGATGAAAGCCCCAGACCATGATCTATAATCACGCACTTTCCGCCGAAGTAAAAATCCCCAGCGGCAGTTACTGTGCCGTTTTCCACCGCTTTTACTTCTGAACCTACGGCGCCGGCAAAATCTAAGCCGGAATGTCTGCTGCGGGGCTCTCCGTTAAATACCCTTAATACCCCAAAAGGGCTTCTTAGCGGTGAATTCCTAGGGCGGGCAAGGGGGATGCGCCACCTTCTCTCCGCCGAAATTATGGAGAGAACCGAAGAGATGATGCCCTGTTCATAACGGATCTGCTCTAGAGTTTCCTGCGATATGGTTACATATTTGGGATCAACCGTTAAATTTTCCCTCTCATAGCTATATTCGGATACGGTAATAACCTGTTTTGCTTCCTCGCACCCTTCTGCTCTGACAGAGAGCTCAAAATCCCCGCTTTTTCCGTATTCCACAGGGATAAGCAACAGTGTTGCAGGTGGATTTTCATCATCCGATCCTGAAATCTCTGTGGGTGCCGTAATGTTCCTGCCCTGCCAGCTAATCTCGTAAAAAGCGGTACCATTTTGAGAGGAGAGCTTTAACAAAAAAGCCGATCCTCTGTAAAGCGATCCGAAATTTTCTGTCTCCGCCGTGATAACACAAGAAAAGGAGATAAGTGGAAGCATAGCCCATATACAGATGAAAGGCAATAAAAAACGCAAAATCATAACGTTTGGATTTTACAGAAAATGCTCCGCAAAGTCAATCACGCTGCACGAGTATTTGGAAATAAGGGGGCTTGCTTAACTGCGCCTGACGTCTATTCCACCTTTTCAGAGCGGTAGCTCGTTTCAAATCCGCACTTTGTGCACTGCAGAAGTGTTTCCGCCTCAATTTTATTGCCGTAAAGGGTAAAGGCGCTGCTTGCATCGTGAACCAACTCCACTGGGGTTTGTTTAACTATGCGGGCGGATTTGAACTTCAGACCATGGCAGCCGCAGTGCGGACATCTGCTGTTTCTGTAAGCAGCCAGGCCAGCAATAAGGAATATTAAGGCAGCTATTGCGATAATAGTATAAAACGACATAACGCACCTCCCATCTTGCTTGTCCGGAGGGGGAGCAATTTCCGCCTGAGCGCTGATTCGGAGTATTGAATAGGGTTGCACTCAGCACCTCCTATTATAATTTATAACAATATTATATTTTTGCAATATTTTTTATTTAATTTTTTATTTTATTTTAAAATAAAAGTTATATAAACCTATTTTGTTGTGAAAATAAAAGAAAAACGCAGTTTGTAAATCAAGAAATTTATTAATAAAGCAAAACGATAAAATTAATTTATATTTCAGTTTCCCTCTTTTTATAAGCATCGTCTGTCAACTCTTCTATCGTTCGGTCCTCCAAAGATAATGTAAGCGCCTCTCTGTAATTTGGAAAACAGCTTTCAAGCAGGCGAACCTCAATATCTTTTTGGGAGAGGAGGGGAGAATTTGGAATTATATGGAAAACCGCCTCTCCGTTTTTATGGTATTTTCTGGAAAATATAAGCGCACGGCGGCAGAAAGAAGGGTCTTGTTCCTCGCACATCAGGGCAATATTACCTAAGCCGCCGGATACGATAAGCTCTTCTCCCGTAAGATTTATGGACTTTGCCGCTTGGCACACAGCCAGATCAGATATTTCCATATTTTCTGCCGCCCAAGTATATTGAATCCCGTGCGATTTTAATGTATAATTAAAGTAGTTTTTATTGTAATCGCTGAAATATTCTGAGTATGGGTTTACCCTAATATCAGCCAGAATACTTATTTCATACTTTTTGAGTTCCGCAATAAAGCCTTCTATTGCATAGCCCGCGTAACCGATTGTATAAAGAGGCATTGCGTTCTCCTGAGCTAATTTTGCGGATTATATCAAACTTAAAAAGTTTTTTAAAATAAAAAAGAAACTATTTGAGACCCCTTGAAAAGTAAAGTTAATAAGTTATATTATCATACAAATAGCGACAAGGGAGTTGGAGAGGAAAATTGCCGCGCATAGCCCAGAGTGTAATAAACGAAGTTAAGCAGCTTAATATTGTGGATATAATATCCCAGCATGCCGAGCTGAAGAAGAGCGGGGGCAAGTATTTGGCAATCTGTCCGTTGCCGAACCACCGAGAAAAGACTCCTTCTTTTACTGTGGATGAAACGAAAAATTTTTTCTTCTGTTTCGGCTGCCATAAGGGGGGCAATGGGATAACTTTTGTAATGGAATATAAAGGCTATGACTTTAGCGAAGCGGTGGTTTACCTCTGCGAGCGTTTTGGAATAGAGGTAAAATATGATAAAACGGGCGCGCATCACGACACTTCCTCCGTATTGAAAAATCTTTACGGAGATATGGAGGAATATTGCGCGGCGGCATTATATACAAGGGAAGGGGAGGTGGCTCTGGGATACTTGGCTAACCGAGGGTTTGGAGAGGATATAATCACCCGCTTTAAGCTAGGCTATATGCCTAAGTTTCCTGAGATAGGACGGTTTAAAGGTAAATATGGAGAGGGGTTGCTTGAGGAATCGGGGATTTTTTCAAGGGGATTCGGTTCCATGTTCCGCGAACGGCTGATAATCCCTATCCACAGTGCCACAGGTTCATGCATTGCCCTTTCAGGCAGAGCTCTGCAGAGTGTGGAGAAAGGAAAGTATATCAACTCGCCGGAAACCCCGATATTTATGAAGCGCAAAGTGCTTTATAACTTTGATAACGCCATTGCTGCCATAAAAAAGAGCCGATCCTGCTATCTGGTGGAGGGGTATTTTGATGCCATACGTATGGCAGCTGCCGGCTTTGACAACACCGTTGCAATGATGGGAACTGCCGTCACTAAAGAGCGCTTTGCGCAGCTCTCCCGCCATGCCGAGGAGCTTAACCTCCTTTTGGACGGGGATGCAGCGGGGCTTAATGCTATGGAGCGCTGCCACGAGGCGGCATTGGAGGCTGGCGTATACCCCAATATTATCCTCCTCCCGCAGGGGGAAGACCCTGACAGTTTTATAGCAAAAAACGGGGCGGATGCTTTGAAAGCCCTTAAAAAGGTAGATTTAATAGAATTTTTGATCCGCCGTAAGTTTAACGAAGCATCGGATGTCAACGCCCGCTTTCACAGGTTTGATGATGTTCGGTTGATGTTGGAAAAGATAAATGACCCTTACCGCAGGGATCGTTATATTAAGTTATCCGCTAAAATATTTGAGGTTAATATTAACACTCTAACTGCTGATATAGGGAGCGATCTTCCGCAGATCAGAGAATACAGCGGAAAGAAGAGTATAATAAAGAATATAACCGAAAGGCGTTTTCTCTCCCTTCTTTTGGAACTTCCAGCGGAATCCGCTGATAAGGTTATACAGGAGATACCGTCGGATTACATTGAAGATGAGATCGCCCGCAACCTCTATGAGAAGATTGTAGCTCTTTTAGATGTTGGGGAAGAGGATATCCTCCTTCATTTGGCTGAAGATACGGTAGTGGGGGAAGCCGCGGCGCTCTTACTTTTTGGGGAGCAAGCCTCGGCGGATATCTTTACTGAGATTTACAACTGCAAAAACAGAATACTCCTCACTTACTATGAGAACCGCAATAGAAAGATTGTCAACATGCAATCTATGGAATACTCCGCACTCCTAAAGGAATTTGCGTCCAATGCGGAGAAGATAAAGGAACTTAGAACAAGGCTGAAAGGGATAGTTCAACAGCATGGCTAAGTATATATGTGTACATATATATTATAAGGAGAATTTGTGATGCCGCAGAGTAAAAAGTTGCTTGAAACGAGGGAATTAATCGCTTTGGGGAAAAAGCAGGGGTATCTGACTTGGGACGACATTAATGATCGAATCCCGCCGGGCAGCGCCTGGGATACCGATGAGTTCTTAAACCTATGCAATCAGCTTAAGATAGATATAATAGACCCCAAGAATAAGACATTCACTCCGGTTTTACCGGACGATATTGTTTCAGATTCTGAGGATGGTATTTCTCTGGAGCAACCTATAGAGGAAGCCCCCCCTGACGATGCTGATGAACTTTTAAGCACCGATGATCCTGTTCGGCTATATCTTAAAGAGATGGGGAATATCCCCCTATTGAGCAGGGAGGAAGAGATAGATGTTGCCAAAGAGATAGAGAAGGGGCATAGGAAAGTATTGGAAAGTGCTCTCTTTTTCCCAAGCGCCATTGAAATGCTGAAAGAGCTTACCCAAAAAGTTCGGGACGGAGAAGTGCGTCTTAAAGATGTGGTGGATATGGATGAGGTTATAGATGCCGCCGATGTGGATTCAGAAGAAGCTGCTTCAGAGGAAGCTGCCAAATTGCAGAGAGATGAGAAGGAAGCCGAACAGAAAAAGGTTTTTCTTGCCATTATGGATGAAGAACTAGCCCTTTTGTCTGACAGAACGGGGAGCGAAAAGGCGGGCAAAGTCTATGAAAAATCCGCCAATAGGCTTAAAGAGGCGAAGCTCAGCTTTTCACAGATAATTAAAATTGCCGAAAAGATCAGTTGCTCCTATAAGATAATAAGCGATTCCCATAACGATCTGGCGGGTTTGGTGTCAAAAGTATCCGGCTCAAAGACAAGGCTCGCCGTAGGGACAAAACTCCCCACCATAGAGGAGATAAGCGAGGGGCTGGCAAAACAGGAGTATAAACCGAGCGAGCGGGAGCACTATCTTAAAAAATTCAGAGCGGCATCTGAAAAGCTGGGGAATGCCTGCATCAATATCGGAGTTGACAGAGATAGGCTTAAAGAGGTTGCTAAAAACTATGACAACCTTAGGGACGGGGAACAGAAGACCGAAAATGCCAAATCCAAGCTGATTGAGGCAAACCTGCGCTTGGTGGTCAGTATCGCCAAGAAATATACAAACCGCGGGCTGCAGTTTTTAGATCTTATTCAGGAAGGGAATATCGGGCTTATGAAGGCGGTGGAAAAGTTTGAATACCGCCGGGGGTTTAAGTTTTCAACTTATGCCACTTGGTGGATTCGTCAGGCAATAACAAGGGCTATCGCTGATCAGGCGCGCACTATACGGATCCCCGTGCATATGATTGAGACCATAAATAAGATCACAAAATATTCAAGGCAGTTGCAGCAGGATAAGGGGAGAGAACCCACCCCGGACGAGATAGCGGATCTTATGAAAATGCCGGTGGAAAAGGTTAAAAAGGTTATGAAAATTGCTAAAGAACCTGTTTCTCTGGAAACCCCCATAGGCGAGGATGAAGATTCCAGCTTGGGAGACTTCATAGAGGATAAAACCGCAAAAAACCCATCGGATGAGGTAATATACAGAAAGCTCCGGGAACATACAAGCGGAATTTTGGATACGTTGAGCCCGCGTGAAGCCAGCGTTCTGCGTCTCCGTTTCGGGATAGATTCGGATTCGGATCACACTTTGGAAGAGGTTGGGAAGATCTTTAAAGTAACGCGGGAACGTATCCGTCAGATAGAAGCAAAGGCGTTAAGAAAACTCCGCCACCCGATAAGGAGCAAAACGTTAAAGACGTTTACGGAATAGTATATCAGGGAAGGGGAAACTTAGCTTTCCCTTTCACGCAATTATGGATGGATTAACTTTTCACAAGATACTTAAACTTCTGGACAGGAGATACAGGAATGCCGTATTGAACCGCCTATCTGTGGAGGGGAGTACCCTTTATCTCTCCCTCTATAAAGACGGCGAGGCGTGCGCCCTCTCCTTCTGCGCATCCCAACCCCCCGCTCTGGCAAAGGTTCCGGTAGCTATCGGAGAAACAGCCGGAGCCTTAAAATCTGTTACAGGCTCTATAATTACTGCCATAGAAGGGCGTAATTACGATCGTCTCGGATTTATCCGCTTGAATAAGAGGAAGCCGAGCGGAAAAACGGAGAGTTTTACCATTGTTTTGGAACCGATGGGCAAGCATGCAAACGCCTTTCTCTTAAACTCCGAAGGGATGATTCAGTTTAACCTTACCGTAAAAAGTATAGATTCTGACAGAGATATAGGGGTGGGAAAAAACTATCTCCCCCCTAAAATCAATAAAAAATATTCCCTTGACAAACCGTTGCAAGGGGTGAGCTTTCTGGAATATCTGGGGTTTTACCCTCCCACCGCCAAGATTGCAGACACTATGGTGCAGATGAGCGGTTTTGAAAATACCGTGGCACGCCTTATAAAAGAGTTAAATAACGGCGGCGTTTTCTATAAAGACAGAGACGGTCGGATCTTCCCGTTTCAAGATACAAATGCCTTTCTGGCGGCTGTAGAGTTTGAAAAACTTGCCCAGACCGCGCGTAAAGGGGGAGAACAAAAATATATAGCCGAAAAGGTACGGAACTTTTATTTGAAAGGGGCGGCGCACTATGCAAAAGCGGGGAAAAGGCTAAAGGAGGAGTTGGCCGCTGCTGGAGATTGGGAAAAAGTTCAAGCTGAAGCGGAGCTTATTAAGGCAAATATATATAAAATAAATGGGAAAGGGATATATAATCTTGTGCATTACGGAGAGGACGGGGAAGATGCAAGACAATACCGCTATGACTCAGAAAAGCCGCCTCTAAAATATATGGAAGAACTTTTTAAGAAGTGCGGAAAGTTGCGGCGCTCCATACCGCACCTTGAAAAACGGATAGCGGAGGTTACGCAGCTTGAGCATGCCGCCGAGGAGCAGCTTTATTATATAGAGACGGCGGAGGCGGCGGAGTTGAAAGAAGTTTTTCAACTGTTAAAGAAAGATAAAACCCCCAATAGCAAGATAACCAAACAGGAGTTCCATAAGTTCTCGTATAACGGCGCAAATATATTTATCGGCAAAAACAGCACATCCAACTATAAACTTGTTTTTCGCTTTGCAAATCAAGGGGATATATGGCTTCACGCCCACAACATTCCCTCTGCCCACGCGGTAATCCGTATGGAGCAGGGGCGGGCAGGGAAGGATATTATCCTCTATGCGGCGGCACTGGTGGCTTATTTCAGCAAACACTCCGGGGAAAATAGCGTGGAGGTTGATTATACTCTGCGCAAATATGTAAAAAAGCCCCAGAACACTCCGCCGGGATATGTAACCTATACCTGCTATAAAACGGTGAATGTATCCCCCGTAAAACCGGAGGAGTGACGCGCCTCATGCGGTAAAGGCGTTTTCAATATGGGTTATTTCCTCGCCGTCTATGGAGATCACATCAAAACGGCAGGGCGGAATGTCGGGGAGGGTATTTAAGTATGCTTGAGCAGTGCGGATAATCTTTTTCTGCTTTACCTTCCCCACCGCCTCATAACCTTTTCCGAAATTCCCGCCACTGCGTCTCTTAACCTCCGTAAAGACCAGAACCCCGCCTATCTCTGCTATAATATCTATCTCCCCTGCATGGGAGCGGAAGTTGCAGCGGAGGATAGAGTAACCTTTCTTTTTTAGGTATTTTTCAGCGATCTGTTCGCCCCTTTTTCCAAAGAAGATATTAAACACTTTCATTATCCCGATTTTTTAGGAAACTCCTGCGATGCAACGGCGTAATCCCGTTATCTTTTAATACTTTGCAGTGGGCAACGGTTCCGTAGCCTTTATGAGAAGCAAACCCGTATTCTGGATATATTTCGTCAAGCTGCTCCATAAGCGAATCACGATATACTTTCGCCACTATGGAAGCGCAGGCGGCTTCAAAATAGGTGTCATCCGCCTTGAAAGGGTGAATATGGGGAGTTGAAAGGTTATTAAGGCTGATGGCATCAATTATGATAAGATCGTAGGGGACGGAGATGCGGGCGATTGCAAGGTGCATCGCCTGTTTGGTTGAAGGGAGTATCCCAATTTTATCTATTATGATATTGCAAACCAGCCCAATGCCTATGCTCAGCGCGTTTCTATGAATATCCGCAGCAATCAGAGCTCGTTTTTTCGGATTTAATCTCTTTGAATCTCTGACCTCCCCGTTAAAATAATCTTTAGGGAGAACCACCGCCGCCGCCGCCACAGGTCCCGCGAGACACCCCCGCCCAACCTCATCTACCCCGCAAATCCGCAAATTATTATAAGAGACAATCATACGCCGCTTATCTATCCGCTTTTTTTCTTGATTAAAAGGAGCGAGACGGTTTCTATAAACTCCTCAAGCCCCTCCCCTGTTTTAGAGGAGAGGGAGAGGATATTGATTTTAGGGTTAATCTTCAGTACGGTTTTACGGCATCTATCTGCATCAAAATCCACATATGGGATAAGATCCAGTTTACTGAGGATAAAATAATCCGCATGCAAAAAGATGAGCGGATATTTGGCGGGCTTATCATCGCCTTCCGCCGCGGAAAGGAGAACAAAGGTATAATCCTCCCCAAGATCATAACTTGCAGTGCATACAAGGTTCCCCACATTTTCAATTATAACGATTTCCAGATCTTCCGCCAGATTGGGGATAACACGCTCTATGTCAACGGCTTCAAGGTGGCAGGCATCCCAAGTTTCTATCTGGAAAGCATTAATCCCAAGCTGTTTAAGGCGCATGGCATCATTTTCTGTTCTTAAATCCCCCTCTATCACCGCAATTTTATGCCTTTTATTTAGAATAGGGAGGGTTTTTTCCAACAGAGTGGTTTTCCCGCTTCCCGGAGAAGATTCAATATTGAGAACTAAAATAGACCGTTTCCGGAAAAAATCCCGCAGTTTTTTGGCGGCCACATCGTTTTTTGACAAAACTTTCTGGTTTATATCTGCTCTCTGCATAGCTAAAACTACTCCAAAGATACGGAAAATTCAAGAGCAACTTTTATCCGTTTTACCGAGGACTTAGGGCTTGATATTGCGCCTTTAGCCCCGACGGTTTGCAGTGTTTAACTTTGAAAGAGATATAATAATAAAGTTGAAATATAATTCATCTATAATTATCAGCGAGATAAATACTTAATTTAATTAAATATATGTTCAGAGAAAACATTCCTCTTTTATAGGTAGCTTTTTGGGAATATTTTGAAAAAAATGCTTGCATTAAAAAAGGTTAATTATGTGTGCGTTAAAATATGACACTTTTCTCCCTTCGGAAAGCTCTATTATGGTCTGTTCTATTAAGGAAGACTTGATTTTATCCAAGTACATATCCTTAAAAGCCTTGCGGAAACGCCTAATCGGGTATAAACGGCTTTTGGCTGATGTATTCAGCATATAGTGGGGGAGAAAATACTTATCCATGTAGGTGGAAAAAGAGATTAGACGCTCATCTCATATTTATACCTGGCGTCCAGTTCTCGGGCTTCAGCGAGATTTTTGGACGCAAAGGCAAGTTTAAATTTCCCGTCTACTTTGTGTTGGATGCACTAGGACTTCTCCTTACCTTTATAACCGCACTTGCTCTCTTTGCGATAAGATAATATCAATAACTCTGAATTCCCGTTCATTTTTTTAGTCTACATTGTATTTATAGCTACAACAAAGTTGCTTATTGCCATTAAAAAAACGAGGAGTCGGGAGATTTGTGCTTGCAAAAAACTGGAGTACAAGACATAATGTAGATACAACTATTAAATTTATTCTACATTGTGAGGTGCGCGTGTACATTAACTACAATACAGTCAGCGGAATAGAATATGCCACTGCGACACACTCCGTACGAAAGGGTAGTTCCGTAGGCAAGGGCGAGCAAATCTACCTTGGGCGTGTCCTTGACAAGGGAAAGGCTATCTTTTAAGAGCCGCGAGCGTGGCGTGTTTTCCTATGATGTCAAAAGCGGCAGCTTTTCCGGCGTTCCGGTCGGGTATGAAGAGCCGAAGAAGGTGCGAAAGACAAAGAACCCAAAGCGTCCTGGCATGATTGTTTCATTCGGGGATCTCTTTCTGCTCGACTCCTACATAAGGGACATCGGCATGTTGCATGCCATAGACGCAACGAAATACCGGAATCTGGACACATTGCATGCTCTGCTGTCCTACTATATTCTCAGTTCCCACACGAACTGCTATGCGCAGGACTGGTGGGAGCTGACGTATGCGAAAATTCTCTATCCGAAGGCTCAGCTCTCCTCTCAGAGGATAAGCGATGCGCTTGCGGATATCGGCAGCGAGGATGCAAAGCGCGGGTTCTTTAAGGAGTACTTTCGATTCCTCGGCAAAACTATTTTGAAAATGACCGGCGCAGACGGGGATTCGAATGCGGGCGAGCCGTGGGAAGGAATTCTGATAGACAGTTCAGGATTGCCGAACTCCTTGCATATGCCCTTGACTGCGGTCAACACGCATAATGGCGTGACAAGCAACGAAATCCGCCTCATATACGTAGTGCAGCAGAGAACCGGTCTGCCCTTATTCTTCCGTTATGCCGCCGGGAAGATTGTCGACGTCACCACGCTTGCAAGTACAATCGCCGAACTGAAAGCGAACGGGATAAACACGAAGTTCGCCATACTTGATGCGGGCTATTACACTGGGCACAACGCCGACGCTCTCTTTGACGCGAAAGTTTCCTTCATTACCCGAATGAATAGCAATTTCAAAACATACAAAAACATTGTCTGGGAACACATTGG
>JAITJJ010000186.1 GCA_031278965.1 Deferribacteraceae bacterium | reverse complement strand
TGCCTTAAAAAGCTGCTTGAACATAATTATATCCCCAAACTGCAGCTATGCCAAGATAAAAATTTTTTTCTTCAGTTTTAGGGGAAACTCCGTATCTTTTGCTGCCAGCAGTATCATTTATGCAGTATATAATCAGAGAATCTTCCGCTTCATCCATTATTTTCAGCGCTTCTTCCTCAAGTTCTGCCTATTCTCTCTTCGTTATCCAGCATTCAAAGGCGGATTTCTGAACATGCTCGCCGCAGCTTGACAAAAGTTTGCACAGCTTGTTACGCCCGGACGGGGAAAAATAAAGTATTTGCCTATAGTTTTAAAATGCTGTAATATAGTGTTGTTTCTTTTGGACAGGCGTAAGTTTTCATGGGAATTTATGCGGTTTGTGGGGGTGTTGCTGTGAAAAGAGGGTTTTCTTTTGTTGAAATGTCCATAGTACTCGTAATTATCGGGTTAATTATGGCGATGGCATTGAAAGGGAAAGAGCTTGTCACCTCGTCTGAAATACGCAAAGAGCTTAATAAATTTCGGAAGTATGAGGCTGCTTTCACAGGCACCTTAATGAAAACCAACAAGCCTCTCCCCAAAGAGCTGCCGGACTCAGCCGCCGGACTGGTCGTCTGGTCAGACAATATTACAGACAAATTTATTGAACAGAACTATCTTAAGCTGGAAGACAAGTATACCAGATATAATACCAACACCGCAGATTCCAAAATTGTGGAATTTTATCCCGATGTCGGTGTTGCCAACGGAATGTATGTAATAGACCCTGCCGACTATCCGCGTTGGGGCGAAACATTTTCCGTCTATTTTGATAATGTGTCGGACGTATTCGTCTGCCTTCTGGAAAATATGATAGACGATAAGGACGTGGACAACGCCACCGGCAGAAGCGTCAATACGACAGGGAACAATTTCAGTGTGGCGGAGTATTCCGATTGCACCAGCCTAAGCGCTTCAGATAAAAGAAGATACGCTTATATGTTCTTCAAGCACTAGCATAGCAGAAACAGCGATTAGAGGGGGCAAGCCCGCCCCTTTCCCCCTGTTTGCATGGCTTGTTTACATTAGTCTTGGATCATACCTCTTTTCAACCATCCTCAAAAGCATAACGAAGCGGCCGATTACTTCAAAATTATCCTCTTCATTGACTTTAATCGGCTCAAACTCCCCGTTGGCAGGGATAAGGGAAATTTTGCCGCCGGTTTTGCGGAAAGTTTTTAAAGTAACCTCCCCGTTTAGACGAAACGCCCCTATCTGCCCATTGGAGATCTCCCTCTGGGGCTGGATAAAGGCGTAGTCACCGTGAAGAATCCCTTTGTCTTTCATGCTCTCCCCTTCAACAATGAGGAAAAAACCGCCGGAGGATGCGGAAAGGTAATCGTTAAGGGGGATATACCCTTCTATATTTTCTTCAGCCTCCACAGGGAGGCCTGCGCGTATCCTCCCCAAAACCGGTATTCCGCGGGCTTTATCTGCGAAGAGAACCCCTTCGGGCAATTTAATCCCGCGGGCACGCCGATTATCTTTTTGCAGCACCCCTTTTTCGGCAAGTCTTTCCAGCATAGTTTTTGCCCCCGCGCTGGAAGTGTGCCCAAACGCTCTGGCTATCTCCCGCATGGAAGGGGGATAACCGTTTTCAAGAGAAAATTCCTTTATATATTTTAAGAATTCCTCCTGCCGAGCTGTCAATTTATTGCTCTTTTTTCTAAGCCTCTTTCCCATAAGCTACCTCAAAAAAGTTTAATATAGGCCGTGAACAAATATATCATAAAAATTGATGAAGAACAATAAAAATTTGTTTATGAATCTTCATCTTCCAATTCACTTATGACAGGGAGATCAGGGGAGATTCCCTGAACCGCAAGCCACAGGACTTTCTATTCCCCAAACTCCCGCTCTTTCAGGGCGGCTTCCGCAGCTTTTAAATCATCCTCCGTATCCACAGAGATTGGAAAATAGTCGGTCAAGAGCATCTTTATCCGCATCCCGTTTTCCAGAGCGCGCAACTGTTCCAGCATCTCCGCACTTTCCAGAGCCGATGGTTTTAACGCCGCAAATCTAAAGAGGGTCTCCCTTCTAAAGGCATAAATACCTATATGCTTATAGCGGACAGGATTCTTTTTATCTCTGTCAAACGGGATCGGGGAGCGGGAGAAGTAGAGGGCAAAGTTATCTCTATCCATCACCACCTTAACATGGTTTGGATTGTCCGCATCATCAAAGCGGACGCAGGCGCTTGCCATGCCGATAGTTTCATCGCTTTCAAGAAGGGTTATAAGATCATCCAGGAGGGCGGGGGGGATAAACGGCTCATCCCCCTGAACATTTATTATAATATCGCCCGCTGTCCGCTTCGCCGCAAACGCTACCCTGTCGGTTCCCGTGGGGATAGCGGGATCGGAGATAATAATCTTCAGGCGTCCTTCCGCTTCCCTCTCAATCTCTGCAAGAGCTTCCGCAATCCGCTTATCGTCTGCCACCACATATACGCTTTCCGCCTTGCTCTTCAGGGCGCTTGCCGCGGTATGCACGATGAGCGGCACTCCGCCCAGCGGAGCGATCAGCTTGCCGCAAAATCTGGAGGAGGCATACCGTGCGGGGATAATGACGGCAGGCATTAAAAATCCTCAATAGTAGGCTGCTCTGAAGCAATAGGAGGTTTTTTCCCTAAAAGCGTATAGGCTAGAGGAGCGGCAACCCTCCCTCTGGGAGTTTTTTCTATATACCCGTTCTGGATAAGATACGGCTCTATCACATTTTCAATAGTATCAGGCTCCTCCGATAAAACCGCCGACAAAGTTTCAAGCCCCGCCGGACCTCCCCTATACTTTTCTATCAGGGCGTTAAGATAGCGGCGATCAGAGGCGTCAAGCCCGGTTTCATCCACCCCGAGACGCTTCAGGGCATATTCCGCCGTCTGAAGCGTAATCACCCCGCCGCCTCCCTCTTCTGCAAAGTCCCTTGTCCTATTCAGGAATCTGAGGGCTATACGCGGGGTGCCCCGGCTTACCCCTGCTATTGCCAAGGCGGCGGCATCTTCAATCGGAATCTTTTTCAGCTTTGCGGCGCGGGTTATAATGCAGGCAAGCTCTTCAAACGTATAGTAATAAAGCCTTTCAACTATTCCGAATCTATCTAAAAGCGGCTTACCCAAAAGTCCCTGTCTTGTGGTTGCCCCCACCAGAGTAAACTTTTTCAAAGGATACTCTATGGTACGCGCCCCGCCCCCTTGCCCTATTATCAGGTCCAGCTTAAAGTCCTCCATAGCGGGATATAACTTCTCTTCCACAACTTTGTTTATGCGGTGTATCTCGTCTATAAAGAGGACATCCCGTTCATCAAGGTTTGTAAGGATGGCGGCAAGCGCCCCGAGCTCAATGGCCGGACCGCTTGTGACATGGATATTCACCCCAAGCTCCCTGGCTATGATATTTGCAAGGGTGGTTTTTCCCAAACCCGGAGGTCCGTAAAATAAGGTATGATCCAGAGAATCCCTCCGTTTATTGGCGGCAAGCACATAGACCTTTAGATTTTCTATAAGATTTTTCTGCCCCGTATACTCGTCAAAAGCGAGGGGGCGCAACGCTGCCCCATCCTCCGGCGGATCATCGTAAGCGCTTAAAAGCTCTTCCGTATCCATATCACCCGTTCAAACGTTTAAGGGCTTTGCGCAGAATGCTTTCAAAATCCTCATTGCCCAGCCCTTCCACAGCTTTTTGGGCATCGGATTGCTTGTAGCCGAGATTGGCAATGGCATCAATAACATCGTCCAGAGGGGTTTTAGGAAGCTGCAGATGTGACGGGAGTTTATCCGCTATTTCCAATATTATCCGCTCGGCTGTTTTTTTGCCGACCCCCGGCACCATAGAGAGACGGACGGCATCTTTAGAGCCTATGGCGGCAAGAAGATCGTTATATTCAATATTTCCAAGTATTGCAAGGGCAAGTTTAGGTCCCACCTTGCTGACGGATATTAAAAGGAGGAAGAGCGACTTCTCTTTCAAGGTGTTAAAGCCGAATATCGCGGCGCTGTCTTCCCTAAGGATAAAGTGGGTAAAAAACGAGCATGTTTCCCCCACTTTCGGGGTTTTGGCGTAGGAATCCAGAGGGAGGTTCAGCTCAAAAGCAACTCCGCCCGCTTCCACAGCTACGCGCCCTCCTTCTTTGGCAATCAGAGTTCCGGTTATCTTATAGAGCATATATCCTCAACTAATTAATGAACACCTTCAGCGGTGCGGGGGTTATAGTTTATTCCTATGCCCCATGTCAATTATGATTTCTCTTGCCCCTTCCAGATCATAAGCTCAACATCGTAAAAGGTTTTAGATATGTAGAGATTGCTCTTTTCATCCTTAAAGCGTTCTATATATCCCTCTATCGCCTTTATATCCGGCTGCCTGCCATGAGAAAGCACAACCCCTTTCAGATTGTCTATCAGAGCATCCCGACTGTAGGTTCTCTCCCACTCGCCTTGCACGGGGATTGAAATAAACGGGGTATTCCTCCTTTTCAGGGTGTCTTTCATCTCGGTATGCAGGATCTTTTTGTAGCGCCCCTCTATGTTATGCAACTCAAAGAGTCCGTCCAGCATATATGCTTTCATAGGAGCGGCGGAGCCTATCTGAATACCCCATTTTTTTACATAGTCATATACCTTTTCCGCTGCCGCTGCGCCTTTAAGCGCCGGAGTCAGCGAGCAGAGGATAATATCAAACTTTTTTTCCGGCGTATAGTCCCCCCAATCGCTTTCAACATATTCAATATTTGTTAAACCAAATCTATCGGCGCTCTGTTTCAGCGCGTCCAGCATTCCCCTGGATATATCAAGGGCAGTTACGCTTTTGGCCGACTTTGCAATATTTATGGTGTAAGCGCCTGTTCCCGCACCCACATCCAGAACATCCGCACCATTAAAGTCAATCCCGTTTTCCTCCATAATTTTCAGCATCTTTTTTTGGTAACTCTCACCGTCCAGAAAAGTAGGAAATGATTGTGAGCGCAGTTCCCAATATTCTTTGTCTTGCATAATTCCCTCCGTATGACTGGATTATATTATATATGCATAAGCATTTATTATCAATAATAAAAAAAGGGGCGTCCTATACTGCAGGAACACCCCTTTTATTAAGCCGATCTACCTCTTTAGGGACTTTTCTATTTCTTGACGCTCCTGTCGGAGATCGCCTTTTCCAACTCCGCTACGGCGGCGGCGGAGATTGTGATGGAGCGGGTGAGGCTTTCCCTTGCCAATGCGGGGTTATGGAAACCGTCCGAGTTTTCTGCCGTCCAATACTCCCACAGGATATGCGCCTGCGTGTGGGCGGTTTGAGCCGCTTTTACATCTATCCCCAAGTTCCTTGCTTCGCGTATTCTGTCAATCAGGGTTGAAAGCCAGAACTCCGCTTTTCTCATACGCCCTTTGGTGTATGCCTTTACAGAATCCACTGTATATATGGCCTGTTCTTCCGTCCACGTATTGTGGCAGCCGGATTTAAGGCAGGTATCTTTAGCTATATATCTGGGCGATTTCGCCATATGCGAGGTGTAAAGCTTGTTTTTCCCTTTCATAACGGGCTGCATATGACAATCGTCACAGTCTATGCCGAGTTTTGAGTGGGTGCTGTCATAGTAGGTCTCAAATTCCGGATGCTGTGCCTTCCAGAGAGTTGCCCCGTCAAAAAGGTTTTTAAAGTCGCCGAAGTTTATCTTCTTAAAGTAGAAGTCATACAGGTGCAGCGCATCTTGGAGCGGAAATATATTTGTCCTCCGATCCGCAAAGGTGACGGGTTGGCCGGTGGCAAGATCCGTGCCCGGATTGCAGTTATACTCAACGTGGCACTGGGCGCACATAAGGCGGCTGTCAGCCTTTTCAAGGATAGCGATCTTGCGCTCATACCCCCTCAAACCCAAAGTTATTACATTGATCTTTGTTCTGCCCGGATCTTTATGCCAAGCGCTGTCGCCGTTAGGATCTTCCAGAGCGTCTATTAAAGCATCTCTGATAATTCTGGGTTGCGCACTGTGGGGATCATGGCAGAAGTAGCAGTTTAAGGCATAGTTGGTGCTCTTTGCAAATTCCACCACATTGGAAGTTCTGTCCCATTTGGCGCCTTTTCCCGGATCGCCCATATATGCCCAATCAAGGATATGATCCGCCGTTTTGCAAGATATGCAGATCGGGTTGGCGGCGGTGGCGGTCTGCGGGAGAAAAACTTTCTGCCCCTTCTCGTTTGGATATTTATCTTCAATTATATCCCAAACTTTGCCTGTTTCCAAAACATACTCCCACCCGTTTTTCGGTTGAAAACGCCCGCCGAAAGCTCTGTCCACCACATATTGATCAAGCAGCGCCATAACGTGGGGGCGGGTCAAAGCGTGTTCTTTTGTAAAACCGTGCGGCGCCATAAGTTTATCCCACCATACCGGTATGCGGTTTGTCGGCTGGGATTTATCATCGCGCGCCGGGCGGTGATAACTCGTTTCCATAAAGGTTTTCATCTGATCCGTATGGCAGGTGCCGCACGCTTCCCAAGATACGTCTGTCACAGGGCGGACAGAAGCGTCCTCCGAGTGTTTTGCCAGATCCGTATGGCATGAGATACAGTTAATCGCCTTGTGTTTGTTTTCCGCATGCAATGCCTGAATCGGTTCGTGGCACTCGTAACAGCCTGAAACCGCAACGTCCTTCTGGGCTTTTGCAATAGCTGTTGAACTTTTGACAGGTGTTTTGGCAAAGCTCAACAGCGGGATAAGCGTAAAAGTCAACGCCGCAAAAAATAGCAGGAATCTTCCGTTTTTCATTATCTTTCCTCCTTAACTGCCCCATATTCACCCATAACCCAGCGTTTGAGACAGCTCTCCATTAAAAAATAACATATTATTACGCATTTAGAACTGTAAAAAATATAAAAAAGAGGTTTAGAATCTTTACAAAATTTTAACAGGTTTTACCTTTTATTATCTCCCGCCTCGCCTTATTTTAAATAGGATAGAAATTGGATAAATTATTTATGATGGAGGAAAGAACGATGAAAAAAAAATCTCTGTTTTTGTTTTTGCTTCTTTTCATTTTAACTGCCGCTACAGCCTTTTCAGGGCTTCATACGGTTGAAATGGAAGGCGGCGACTGTATTTCCTGTCATTCGGACGGGGAGATGGTTTCAAATCCCGATGTGGTTAAAGAATATAAGCTAAGCAAGCATAACTATATCGGCGTAAGTTGCGGAAACTGCCATGGGGATGAGGCGGATTTTAGACCAAAACCCTCTAAACTTGCGTGCGAGCCTTGCCATGCCCAAGAGGTTGCAAAAACGGACAGCGTGCTTCCGTGTTCCAGATGTCATACCGTTCACAGATTTACGGTTCACAAGTGAGGTGAAATTATGAAAGCGTCAAGACGAGAAATCTTAAAAGCAAGTATTGCGGCGGGAGCCTGCGCCGCCCTCGGTTTTCCTGTTAAAGCGGGAGCGCAGAGCGCTATTAAAGGTTCCGATGTGGACAGATGGGTAAAAGGGGTGTGCCGTTTCTGCGGAACGGGGTGCGGTGTGTTTGTTGGAGTGAAAAACGGACGGATAGTTGCCATAAAAGGGAATCCGGAGGCTAAAACCAACTTCGGCTTCTTATGCGTTAAAGGTTCTATGATCCATAAATTCATGTATAATGAAGACCGTCTTACCCACCCTCTGATAAAGAACAAAGACGGCGTAATGGTGAGGGCAAGCTGGGATCAGGCGCTTAACCTTATTGTAAGCAGGATAAAAGATTATCATACGCGTTTCGGCAAAGATTCTGTGGCGTATTACGGCTCCGGCCAGTGCACGACGGAGGAGAGCTATACCTTCAACAAGCTGTGGAAAGGCGGCTTTGCCTCCAATCAGGTTGAGGGCAATCCGCGTTTATGCATGGCAAGCGCCGTGGCGGGGTATCTCACTACCTTCGGTTCTGATGAGCCCTCCGGCACTTACGCGGATATTGAAAGCGCCAAATGCTTTTTTTTAACAGGCTCCAATGCATCGGAGGCGCACCCGATCCTTTTCAGGCGGATATGGAACCGCAAACAGCAGGATCCGTCCGTAAAGATCATTGTTTGTGAACCCAGAAAGACCAAAACCTCCGATATTGCGGATCTCTGGCTGCCGGTGGATCCCGGAACAGATATTGCGGTATTTCAATCTATGGCGTATGAGATTGTGAAAAACGGGTGGACTGACAAAACGTTTATAGACAAATGCGCCCGTATTACGGACGGGGAGAAAACCTTTGCTTTAGAGGAATACAAGGCGCATCTGGAGCAGTTTGAGGCATCCAAAATTGAGAGCTTTACCAAATGTCCGGCGGCGGATATACGCAAAGCCGCGGAGTGGTTCGCTAAAAGCGGGGCATCCATGTCGCTCTGGTGTATGGGATTGAACCAGCGCAGCCGCGGGGTTTGGGCAAATAATCTTATCCATAACCTGCACCTTATTACAGGCAATATCGGCAAACCCGGAGCAGATCCGTTCTCTCTGACCGGGCAGCCCAATGCGTGCGGCGGTGTCCGCGAAACGGGTTCCCTCTCCCACCTTCTGCCGGGGTGCCGCCCCATAGCAAACTCCGCCGCCCGCGCTTCTGTGGAAAAGGCGTGGGGGCTTGCGGAAGGAGCGATAAATCCAAAACCGGGGATGGATACGGTGGCGATGTTTGATAATTTCGGGGGAGAAAACGATCCGTCCAAACCGGTAAAGATGATCATAACCTCCACCACAAACCCAGCCCACACCTTGCCTAACCTCAATAAATACATCCCCGGCCTTCAGGCGGGATTTCTGGTTGTTATAGACATATTCCCGACCAGAACAACCCAATACGCCGACGTAATTCTTCCGGCAGCCTTCTTATACGAGAAAGGCGGGGTTTACGGGTGCTCGGAAAGGCGGAGCCAGCTTACGGAAAAAGCCGTGAACCCTCCCGGAGAGGCAAAATCCGATCTATGGATAGCGGCGCAGTTGGCAAAGCGGTTGGGTTATGAAAAGCTGATCCCCTGGAATATGGATGATAACGAGAAAGCAAGCGAACTTGCCTGGACAGATTATATAACCTGCACCAAAGATACGGAAAAAACCTTATTCGGCGCAACCTATCGGAGGCTTAGGGCATCTTTGGACGGTTTGCAGTGGCCGTGCCCATCCGAGGATCATCCGGGCACCTATAAGCGCTATGTGCGGGACTATGATCCGAACTTTACCAGAAGCGCTTACGCAGAAAAGATACCTGAAGACGCCCGGATATACTTTTACGGGGACGGCAAAGGGGAAGGGAAGGCAAATATCTTTATGCGGGGCTATGCCGGAGGGGCGGAAACCCCGGATTCGGACTATCCGTTCTTTCTTACCACAGGGCGTGTGGTGGAGCAGTGGCATACAAGCTCTATGACCGGGCGCGTTCCAGAGATTGCCCGAAGCCATCCCAATGCATATGTGGAAATACACTCCAGAGACGCCGCAAAGATTAAAGTAAAGAGCGGAGATATGGTGGAACTTGTATCCCGCCGCGGCAAGGTTATTCTCCCCGCAAGGGTTGTGGATACGGCGGTACCCGGCGTGCTCTTTGTGCCCATGCACGATCAGGAGAAGAACCGTATGGTAAACTATGTTTGCAACGATGCAGTGGACGGGGCGTCAAAAGAGCCCGAATATAAGATTGCGGCTGTAAAAGCCCTCCGCGTATCCGGACCGGTGAAAGTAGAACCGTATCTGGTGAAGGAAGTTTAAAAAAGGGGGGATGCGGAGGGGAGTTTGAAGTTTTCTCCCCTCCTATGACTTATGTTTCTTACAGCTATTGTTACAGCCAGAGAAGGTGAAGTTGCGGCTGCGGAAGAATTTTTAAAGAGTTTTGAAGAGGTCGGCGTTTGCTCCGTCAAGGGCGATGAGATTCTGATCATCATTGATGCGGAAAGCGAGTTTATTGAACGCTTTTTAGGGTGGGTTATGGAAAATAAGAGTATTATCAACTTTCTGCACCACAGTTACCACTTTTTATGAAACCATATGAGGTTTATAGATAAAGTCCGCAGACTTTTAAACGAGAATCCGTTTTATCCTTCTTTTAAGATAAACCGCATGCGTCCGCCCGGAGCGGTGGAGGAAGGGAAGTTTATGCGTCTGTGCATCCGTTGCGCCCGCTGCATAGAGGTCTGCCCCTACCGCTCGCTCCATAGGGCGGGGGCTTCGGACGGCGCTGCGGTGGGCACTCCGTATATATATGCGGAGGGAAGAGGGTGTTATATGTGTATGCTCTGCACGCAGGTCTGCCCAACCGGCGCTCTGGATAAGGAGGTCAACGAGCGGGAGGAGATGTCGGCAGGGCGGGCGGTTATAGACAAAAACACCTGTTACGACTATCTATACGCCAGCGCCGTTGCGGAAGGGAAAACAGACGGAAGCGCGCTGTATTGCAATATCTGTTATAATTCGTGCCCCCTTCAGGGGAAAGCCATATACTTAAAAAATATGGAGGTTCCCGTTGTAACCGAAAGTTGCACAGGCTGCGGCATATGCGCGGAACGCTGCCCTACATCCCCCTGCTCCATAAATATTATCCCAACCGGGATGAGCGTTTTTGAGCGGGAAACAACAGATGTTCCAGAGTTCAAAGCGGATTTTAACACCGACAATATCGTCAGGGAGTGGCAATGAGATACGCCGTTCTCCGAAAGGTTGTTCAATATGCGGTTTTTGCAGGGATATTTATAGTTCCCGTTCTAAATTTAATGGAGATATATTTTATCCGCGGCTCTTTCATCTCTTTGGATATAGGCGGGCTTGCCATAGCTGATCCCGCGATGTTCTTTCAGACTGTATTTACTGGGAATCTTGCCGCCCCCCTCTTTGCTTCCGTAGTTATCCCTGTTATTATGGCGCTCTTTTTCGGACGGATATGGTGCAGTTTTTTCTGCCCGTATACAACCGTAATGGAGCTTTTGGAAAAGATTCCGCCCGTCCGACAAGCCCTTAGGCGGGGCAAACCTCGTCAAAATTCCAAAAGGGCGAGGGCTGCTATATTTTTAGGGCTTCTGTTTATAACGGGGATTGCGGGGATACCGCTGTTAAATTTAATCTCCCCGCCCGCGGTGCTGTCTGTGCAGGCAATCTTAATTATAAAGAAAACCCCCACAGTTGAGATGCTCTTTATCATCTTAGCTGTCGGACTTGAGTTTCTGTCGCTGAGATTTATCTGTCGCTATATATGTCCCACCGGAACATGCCTCTCTCTCTTTATCACCCCCCGCACCCTCTCCCCAATCCATGCGGGAGAGTGCCTGAATTGCGGGAATTGCGCCAAAATCTGCCCTATGGGGGTAGATCCCGTGAGCGATCTCCCGTCTCCGTTCTGCCACAACTGCGGGGAGTGCATAGATATTTGCAGGGATAAAAGAAAACCGCTGAAATGGAACGGATAGTGCATTCCCCTCGCCGCCGGCATGGCAGCCGCCTTGCATAATAAGCCTTCGAAGAATATATTTAAATGCAGTTTGCCGTTTACAGGGAGCGGCGTTACATAAAATCCAATATATTGGGCTGGCGGCTTCCTATTATCCTTTTTATGGATAAATGCAGCTGTTCTCGGTTTATTACCGTTATTTCCTTTCTTTCCTTTATCAGTTGCCTGTTTAAATCATATTTGGGGTTGTTTTCATCGGTTTCAGTGTCATAAATCACCGCTCTTGGGATACCATAATCAGAGGCATAGTTCATTGCGAATCTGGAACCGCTGTCATTTCCCATATCATTTTCTGCATAACTTGCCGACAGGATAACGCAGTCGCTGAACATAGCCTGCAGTCTATCCCTCTCCTGGTATCTGCCGCGCTGTTCCGGCACGGAATTGGGATTATTATAATACTCCGTTGCCAATAACCCTCCGCCCTTAACAATTTCCTTCGCAAGCTCTATATTTGCCGCAGGCAAAATATCACTTAACGGACTGGGGAGAAACGCCGCTGTTTTCCCTTTTAAAAGCAGTGCCTCCCTATGCGCTATCGAATCGCAGCCCAAAGCCAGACCGCTCACAATCACGGCACCGTTTTTCACCAATTCCGCAACAACTTCACGCTCAATCATTCCGGTGTAATCATCGGGATTGCGCAAGCCGATTACCGCTATATTCCTGTTAGAGAGTTCCAATAAACTTAAATCTCCTTTATAAAAAAGCGCAATCGGCTGCCCGCTGTTTTTTACCTTCCCCCTATGCTGCGGAAAACCTTTATCGCCGATGGCGATAACACCATCCGCAGATCCATTCAACTTTAAAATATCTCTTTCTATTCTTTCTTTTCTCATTTCAAAATCCCCTGTTGTTATGGGGTGCGCCTCTCTTGCATCTCTATTCAGCAAAGATACAATCGTTTCTATCGGTTCGCCGCCTTTCAGGTTTTTTACTATCCATGCCCCGCCTATGCGGTTATAGGTTTTCGCGGTTAAAATATTGATTGAATTATCAGAATAGTTCATTTGCATAACGGTACACGGTGTGCCCGACCGCATAAAAAGTCAGGGAGCGCGCCCCTCTGTTCAACAATGCCTGAATCACATCTTCATCAACATTTATGGTTTTTGTGTATATATCATCAACCAATAAAATATCTTTCCCCGCCGCATCTTCCGATATATTGCAAGTTTTCTCCGTTATTCCCGGATAAGGCATATCCCCCTGTTTGTCATAGTTTTTCAAATGAGTTGTGCGCGTGTCGGTGTGCCGAATGATATAATCAGAACCGTCTATGAAACCGTCAAGTTGCTTAACAATTTTGGAAACAGTTGCCTTAAATAGTAATTGAGCAGGTTTATAGAGAGCTTTTGCCCTCGGAACAACGCATACCGTTAGGGAACTCAATTGCAATATTTGAAAGAGACCGGGCAGATCTTCCGTCAGCACGCTTTCCAATTCCTTAACAGCTGTTTTCAACACGCCCTGCGTTGTATCTTTATAGGTATTTTTTAGTACAACAAGATAATCCGGGTTACCGGGTTTTTTATGTTTCAGATAATCAATGTGATAAAAAGCCTGAATCTTTTGACTCAGATATTTATTGGGGTAGATTGTAAACTTATGCATAAATTTTATAATCCTCCGACTTTTACAGACGGATGGCATAAATTTGCGGAGGCGGGGCAACCTCCGCAAGCCTTCGTTGATTATCTCCTTATCCAAACTTATTCTACGGCGCTATTTCAATCCTAAACTGCCCTATCTCCTTATCGTCTTTGTCAAGCACCATAATTGGGAATACGGTGTTTTTTGCGTCCAGAGCATATTTTTTCATCATAATATTTTTATCTATGATGATTGGATAATTCCTGTCGTCTCCGCTGTTTACCGTTACGCCGTCCGCAACCCACCCTTTTAAGTTTATAATATGGTCAAGGGTTACCCCGTCTCTCTCAACAATCAGGAGTTTAAGGGTATCGCCCTGCTTAACTTTTACAGATTCTCCAAAAACAGCTTGTTTCGCCGTATTATTAAGCTCGTAAAGCACTTTATAACCGTTTTTTCCCGTAGAAGTTGCGGAAAGAGCGGTTCCCGCCTGCGGGCGTGTTGCCACCACCGCCGGGGTGTTTCTCACCTGCAGATTTATCTCGGCAAACTTCGCATCCTCTTTGCGGAAAACAATCTTTGTGCTGTAGGGAACTTTCAAAACTTTGGTTTCATCGTTATAGTTGCCGAAACCGAGTATATCGCAGGTCACCCCGGAGGGGACATTTGCTTCAATATGCTTGACGCTTATCTCCGCGTTCCTGTCAATGGCAATTGTATCGCCGTCTTGCGCGGCGATGGAGGTATTGTTCACCGTAATAAGGGCATACTCAAGAGAAGGCTTCAGATCAAAGAAAGGCGGCACCGCGGGGATAATGTCCATCTCCTTCATAAATTCGTTTATCAGATAGTTGTGGTATAGAACCTTGAGGTCTATGTTTTTAAGGTTTTTTGATGCCTCCAGCCCGAAAGCGGGAATACAGTAGTTTCTAAGGGCATACCATGTGCCAGTTTTCCTCATCTCCTTAAAAACCGTGTCGGGATCGCCGGTTTTGGTGTTAAAAAGAGTGAGTTTATGCTCCTCTTGGGGAATCTTTGTATTGACGGCGGCAAGAACTCGCTCCGCCATAGACTTTAAATCGATTACGGCGCCGCTGGAGCAGGTGAAAGTTTCCTCATCCACAATGAGCGACTGCCCAAACCGCTTGGGATTGCGGCTTGCGTCAATATATTCGGGGTTATGGTATCCCCAACCGTCGTGGAGGTTTAAGAATATGCTGGATTTTGCCATATTCTCCGCTATCACCTTCACAACTCTGTCCATATCCTCATCTCTTATATTATCGGTGAAGAGACGGTTCATATCCCCGTCAGGACCGCGGTTAAAGAGGATGATGGATTTAAGGTTTGCCCTGGGGATAACGATTAGATTCCCCTGTTCAAGCTGCAATTTGCCATAGAGGTCCGCTGAAAGATACCCGCCGGGTTCATCCCCCTGTATACCGCCCACAATAAGCATAGTATTGCCGTCTCTGCGGCCGTAGACCTTATAGACAGGGAGCTCGTAATTCGTTCCGGCAAAATGAACTTCCTTTTCCGTAGACGGACGATCAAACCCAAAAGCAAATGTTGCGGCAAATAAAACAAGTATAAAAAAGATAAAACGCATCATTTACTCCTTTCCCACTTTTCAGATTCTATTGTAAAGCCGCCGGGGCACCCTTTTATCACCAACGTTTTCCTCCCTCTGTCGCTTAAAGCATCCGCCTTGTATTCCTGCAAAAAACTGATTATGTAACGGTTTCCCCCCGCCGCTCTCCACTTAAACCCGGACATCTCCACATCTATCTCCCCCGTGGCGGCAAAGATCCCTTCCTTATAACTTCTCCACTTATCTGTATTTACCGCTGGAGAATAAAAGGAAGCATATCTCTCTATCTCTCTGGATTCCCAAGCGGCCACCCACTCTTCCGCAAACTTCCTTGCCGCCGCCTCAATGCGGGGGCGGGCATCTTTTGCGATTATCTCTTCACTGATAAGCCGCTGTTCGCCGCCGTCTCTGGCAAAATAATACTTCTTCCGGGCATAGGAAAGGGTATTCTCCGCACAGTAAAGCTGATCCAGATCATAAACCGTAGCGTTGTCATCAACACTATATATCTTTATATTGTTTAATTCTATGGTTTTTTTAGGATATAGGCGCATAAGCGACTTTTTCCCCGCAAGATACTTATCGGCGCTCGCTGCCGCATAGCTCTTATATTTGGGGTGGATAAAATTTTTATATGTCTCGTAATCCCCGTCTCTCCAAGAATCAAAGAAGGCGTTTAGTTTATCAAAAGCCTCCCCCCTCTTTCGGGCGTAAGCTGCCTCATCTTCCCACAGAAGTTGATCGGAAAAGATCACCGTCTGCCCTGTTGAAAGATAATCTTTTATCTCTTCATATCCGGTGTTTTCCATAGCAACGCACCCTTCTGTGGCATCTTTATGACCGAGCGGGTTCAGACCGTGCAGCCAGATCCCATAGCCGGTATAACCCAGCGCCCTGTCGCTTGGGTTGGGGTAGTTGGTGGGGAATGCGCCGAAACCGTATATATCCGCATAATCTCCGTATAATTTATGAAGCCGTTCGGCGGAGAGAAAGGAAGTGGTGTAGTATACGCCGTCAGGGGTGCGTTTATCCCCTTCCAAACGCTTTGCGCCCGCGAATCTTCCGGAAATGATATTGACCCCCGCGATCCGCTCCTGCCCGTCTCCTTCCACATTCAGCACATAGAGTTTTTTTGCCTGCTTTGCAACCAATACCACAAGGTGCTTTGCCGAACCAAAAGTATAAACATTGGCAATAAGGGCGCCCGCCGGGGGCTCAAAGTCAGAGGCAAGCGGATAGTGGACGGCGTTATCGGACTCTTCCGTTGAGAGGTTGTCCCTTTCGGGGGCAATAACCGCCTCCGTTTCAATGGGAGCTTCAGAAGCTGCGGGAGTTTCAACCTCATCGGAAGTTTCGGAGGGAATTTCAATGGTGTCTGAAACCCCTATCTCCCCCGGACCCGTAACCGGAAGTTCCGCAATATCCTCTTGGGCATAAGATAAAATATATCCGAACAATATCGTAAAAATAATTAATATGGTTTTCATAAATGTTAAAGGGGATAATAGAGGGATAAGGCGGGCATGTCAAGAATAAGAGTAAATTTTGTTGAGACGACTAGATTGTAATATTAAATGCGAAAAGGATTTAGTATACGGAGACAATTATTTTTTTTTGGGGGGATAGATTTCTGAAAAGAAAAGAAAAGAAAAAGAAAAAGAAAAAGAAAAAGAAAAAGAAAAAGAAAAAGAAAAAGAAAAAGAAAAAGAAAAAGAAAAAGAAAAAGAAAAGACGAGCCTATTAAGCCAATCCTACAGCGATGTCAAGGTTTGCGCAGCAACCCGAAGGGCTTGACCTTGACAGAGGGGAGGATTAGCTTAAATTCGTTGGATTTTCTTTCTCTTTCTTTTCAGAAATAAGACAATGCGTTTAGGTGGAGCATGGGTAAGCATTTTAAGCAATTAACAAGAACGGATCGATTGAGTATAGAAGTTATGAGAAATAGAGGGGAGACGCCTTTGGCAATAAGCGAATA